>JAUSBW010000013.1 GCA_030651815.1 Methanoregula sp. | reverse complement strand
TTAGCCAATGTTCGTCAAAATCAGACATTTTTAGAAGTGATCAACAATGACAGACAACAAACAAAAAAACAGAACCGGGGGATCCTTTGGGATCATCCCGGAGCGGAGAAGTGACGGCATTGCCGGGCCTTCCCGCACGGTGCCCGGAGATACAAACGGTGCTACTGATGACTGCAATGTGAACAACCCTGAACAGGATGTGGAGTTCTTAAGAACGGCTCAGCGACTGATTGAGCGGAATGCACCAGCGTCCGATGTTGCCGATGACTGCAAGAAGAACAACCAGCAACAGGGTGTAAAGACCAAAGATACGCCGCCGCGACTTGTGGAGCGGGCAACCGCACTCAGAGGACTGAGTATCTGTTCTGCAAAGGATTCAAAGAGCACCTGCCGGAAGCGGACCGAACGGGCACTCCATTCTCCGTATGCCGAGGTACCATATATCAAAACTGAGCATGCGATCCGTGCACTGGTCTGCTCGCTCATGGAGCGCCAGGACCGGATGAACGAGGAGATCTTCTTAAAACTCAATGATCTCAAATACCGGTTCGATGATCTCGAACTGAGCAAACAGTCCCGCGTGACAAAGCAGCCGGGTACCGGTAATGAGGCGCGGAAATGACGGAAGCAGCAAAAAACCCGGAGAGCGATGAGGATCTGATCCCCGCTCCCGATGAGCGTGAGCAGGACCTGATGGATGAGGTGATCCTGCTGAAACTCAATGATCTCGAATACCGGGTTGATGATCTCGAACTGTGCAATAAGAAACGCGTGACAAAGCAGCCGGGTATCAGGAAGGAAGCGCAGAAATGACGGCAGATGGCGGTGAGTTGTCGTGACAAAGGGGAGAAAACCGCTCATCGCTCTTGGTGAGGCTGAAGTGATCGGCAGAACAAGGGGGTGTGTGCTGCCAACACCCGGCAGGCGGGAAGACTATTTCGATCTCATACTCTTTATGGAACTGCTCACGACATTTATCCGGGTAAAGCGGAGCACCATCCACATCAGCGATCCGCAGGAGATCCTCGCCATGTACCGGCGCGAGATCATCCGGCTCCGGAAGGTTTCCTTAACTACGGTAGTTGCCCGCGAACTATGGGTCCGGTCGCCCCGGGGGAGCTGGCAGTTCTTCCGGATCCTCGCTGACCGGATTGTTGAGATACGGCGGGATGGGACGATCATCGAAGGCTTGGATCATTCGCTCGCCGTTCTTGAACCGGTGGTTAAGGTTGTCCATGCGGTGGTGAGTCCGGACCTTCCGGTGGGGACGGTGTAGTCGGATCCTGAACCTGGGCGAAAAGCAGCTCTATGGTTAAAGATCAGGACTATTTGGTTGTCGGGGGAAGACCAACCCATTTTTTTAAGAGACCTTATGAGATAATGTCCCTCATGGAGTCCGGGCACTCTGATGGCAGGTGTCTCCGTAGTGAGGGATCACACTCCATGGAGGTCTTATGCTGACCGGAACTATTTGAGATCCGTAATCACAGATTTGAGATCTATATCGCGTAGAAGCAAGGAACGGATTGTTCTTCGTTCACAGATACGGTGCATTCCCAGATCATCTGTGAAGAGAGGAATTGAATTCTGTTCGGAAATCGCGAGAAAATATGTGTCAAAACCAGGGCAACCTTCGGAGAGTGCAATTTGTTTTGCCTGTGCAATGAGGCGTTCTTCTGGTACAATCGTGAAGCTCGTTTCAACCTCATTACAGATCTCTTCTGAAACAGAGGAATTTGTGAGTCTTGTTGATACTGCCGCAATCTCAATAATGCCACAACGAGGAAGGAAAACCTCAATTCCATGGTCATCAAGGATAGCAAGCAGTGACACACAGGATTTGTGTGTCTTTAATTCCCGGGAATAAGTTGTACCTGCACGACGATGGGATGGTGAGAATAGTGCTTTTATGATAACGGATGTATCAATCACGCAGGAAGAAAAATTATTCATCTCTCATTATTCTCCGATTTTTCAGGAGGAGTTGATCAATGTCTTCTTTTGCCTCCGGCTCCCCGAATTTTTTTACAAACTCTGAAAACTTTTTACGAATTACAACTTCCACTCGGGTATGTTCCGGTAGATTCACTGGATCTTCAAGTACAAGCATACCGTCTTTGTATATTGCATATGTTTTAATGGCGGACATACTAACGACCCCGGAAACAATTGTTCTCATACACTAATAGCTGAGTATAAAAGATAATGATTGCGATTGAAGGTCCGGACCCTTTGTCTGTCGAGGGGTAAACCAACCGCTTTTTGAAGAGAGCTTATGGGTGTATACCTCATGGAGTCCGTGTACTCTCCTGCCAAAGGGGTTCTCCATCGTAGGGTTGGGGGCTCTCATGGGGGTTTTATGCTGACCGGAGTGGTTCAGGTTGCAGAACCGGGGGAATTCCATCACACGGTTTTGGGGAGTCGCTATTTTGGAGTGATTTGAGGCAAACGAGGGTTGGGAATAGGTCTAAAATGTACGCTAATGGATGCTATTGGGAGGCAGATCAGGTATAAGATGATCTATGGGTTGTTGGGAACGGAAAAACAGGGTTTTTTCCGGATCCCGGGATCCGGATATTACCTTTGGATCCCATAGGGGGAGATAAAACCGTAGGTTTCCCTGGGGGCAGGTGTCTCCGTCGTGAGTGTGCACACCCCCGAAGGTCTTTAGCTGGCCGGATCGGCTTTAGGTTGCAGAAAAGAGGGAATTCCATCACACCGATTTTAAGAGTCGCTATTTTGGGGGGATTTGAGGCAAACCGGGGTTGGTAATAGGTCTAAAATGTACGCTAATGGATGCTAATGGGAGGCATCCGACTAATCAGATCGATCAATATCACCGATACACATGGGAAAACTACTGTTTTGATCGTTCCCGGTATCTGTTATCAGTCGGGGGGAGATGCCAGCATCCGAACGAGAGAGAAAGTCTTGGGTTTCCAAGAATGAGAGGGTGGACCGGATTCTACCCGGAACAAACCGGGCGGGAGATTTTTTTTTAAATCCGCTTCGGTTCTCGAGATGAAACGCGGGGAGATTGATCCGAAATGGGTAAATCGCCATGCGGACACAGTAAACACCGATAACAATCCACACAGACGCTTTTCGCACATTGATCAGCGAAGAAGAATTGAAAAGTATATTCAATATTACACCAATACAATGAACAGAGCATGACGTTTTCAACTCCGTCTTCACATGAACCCCCACAAGGCAATACACCCATCCCCACCCTCATCATCCGCCCCCCAAAGAAATGGGTACCCGTGGATTTCCATGAGCTCTGGGAGTACCGGGAACTGCTCTACAGTTTTGTCTCCCGCGATGTGAAGATCCGGTACAAACAGACCGCCCTTGGCTTTCTCTGGGCGATCATCCAGCCGCTCTTCATGATGATCATCTTCACCCTCTTCTTCGGCGGGTTTGCAAAGATCCCCTCAGATGGCGTCCCCTACCCCCTGTTCAGCTTTGCCGCACTCCTCCCTTGGACGCTCTTTTCTGAAGGGCTCACCCGTTCGACCACGAGCATGGTGAGCAATGCCGGTATCATGACGAAAGTCTATTTCCCCCGGCTGGTGATGCCGATCTCCGGGATTTTGTCGCCGCTTGTAGACTTTTTCATCGCGTTCATCATCCTCATCCTCATGATGGCATACTATGGGTTTGTACCCACCATCGCGATTGTCCTCCTCCCGCTCTTCATCCTGCTCGCCCTCGCGACCTCGTTAGCGATCGGGCTCTGGCTGTCAGCACTCAACATCAAGTACCGGGATTTCCAGTACACTCTTCCGTTCATCATCCAGCTCGGGCTCTATGCATCGCCGATTGTCTATCCCAGTTCGATGATCCCTGCACAATACCGGATATTCTACGGGCTCAACCCGATGGTTGGCGTGATTGATGGTTTCCGCTGGGCGCTCCTCGGTGCGAAACCACCTGAGGCGATGATGCTGGTTTCGATTGGGGTTGTTGTTGTGCTGCTTGTCGGGGGTTTGTTCTATTTCAAGAGGATGGAGCAGTACTTTGCGGATGTGGTGTGATTTTTATGACTGATGATATTGCTATCCGCATCCGGGGGTTGGGGAAGAAGTATACGATCGGTGGACCGCAGGAAAAATATCACACTCTCCGCGATGCGATTGTCAATTTACTAGAAAAGTTTCAGCAGTATACCTGAACATCGTTTACGGGTGCGATGGGTCAGTTATGATGGGAGAATAAAAATATTAATGTCAGGGTCATACAGAAGAATGCAAGTGCATTGTACCTGAATAATTGATAACAGAAAAGGATACTATATGCAAAAAAAGAACGTCCCAAAGAAAATCTTACATGATATCATACAGCGGATTGTTGAGGTAGCACATCCGGAACGGATTATCATGTTCGGCTCTGCAGCTCGTGGGGAGATGGGACCACACAGTGATATTGATCTTCTTGTGATAAAAAAAGGTGTCAGGAATCCCCGAGATGTAGCAGAAAAGATCTATATGCGACTTTATGGTGTAGGCAAGGCAGTGGATATTATCGTTGTTTCCCCTAAACAGGTTGAAAAATATCGGGATTCTCCGTATCTGGTAATTTATCCTGCCACACGGGAGGGTGTTGTGATCTATGACGCGGAAAAGATTGCAACCGGATAATCCGGTTGAGTGGCTGAATCGTGCAAATAGCAGTATGGCTCTTGCAAAACAACGCTCCAGAGAAATTTACTCCGAAGATCTTTGTTTCCAGGCGCAACAGGCAGCAGAGAAAGCGATAAAGGCGGTATACATCTCAAAGAAAGTGGTATTTCCCTATATTCATGACATATCGCAGCTTTTGGCAGCTCTTGAAAAAGAAGGGGTGATAATTCCCAGTGATATAAAAACTGCGTCAACGCTCACGTTGTATGCAGCTCAAACACGGTATCCCGGATTGGAAGGTCGGGTCAGTGATGAAAAATATCACGAAGCTCTGGTGTTGGCAGAGCGAGTTGTTGTTTGGGCAGAAAAAACAATAAAACCATCTCATTGAAAAACTGACGTGATATTATTATGACATTTGATATCACACATTATAACGACAAAGCTTCATGAAGAGAAAACGTTCATAAAAATTGAGCCTTCTTAAAAAAGATACCACTGATCACCGGTGTTAAATACCAATGAATAAACTACCAATTATTGCAGGTACCATTCATGTCAACTGACAAAATCGCCATCCGCGTCCGTGGGCTCGGCAAGAAATACACCCTCGGAGGCTCGCAGGAAAAATATCACACCCTCCGCGATGCCATTGTCAATTCGGTGAAGGCGCCGTTCAACCGGGCTTCTTCTCATAAGAGTTCTGGGCGCTTAAAGGATGTGTCATATGATGTAGACCCGTGGGAGGTAGTCGGCATCGTAGGGCGAAAACGGATCCTTAAGGTCCGGACACTTTATTTTTTGATGGGTGAATCAACCCCTTTTTGAAGAGACCTTATGGGAGCATGCCCCTCATGGAGTCCGTACCCTCTCCAGCCAGAGGGGTTCTCCGTCGTGGGGTAGGGGGATCTCATTGGGGTTTTATGCTGACCGGAGGGGTTTTAGGTTGCAGAAAATGGGGAATTCCGTCACACCGATTTTAAGAATCGCCATTTTGGGGTGATTTGAGGTTAACAGGGGTTGATAATTGGTTTAAAATGTACGCTAATGGATTCTATTGTGAGGCGTCCGATTGATCAGATCGATCAATATCACTGGTTCAAGAAAAAAACCCGGGGTTTGATCCTGCACGGTATTCTGGACGGCTCAAGTGAAAGAATGAATTCGAATGAAAGCGGATCTGTCATTTGTCGGGAGTTATGTTGAGACTACTGCAATCTCGATAATGCCACAACGAGGACACGATTAATAATTTGGCATCGTCAGAAGATTATCTCCCCTCCAACCCACAAAAGATCCCAGTTTCCCAAAATTTTCATCATCCCATCCCAATGCGGCACCCCCCGTCCCCAAATACTCATCGACCATAAGATTCATCTGCGCAAATAAATTTTCAAAAAAATATTCCCGCGTTTTTAATTTAAATTCCTATAAATGCATTTTTTAGGGGATATTTACCCAAATCGTGCTTAAATTTCGCGCAGTTTTCGATTGGCTTAAATATCTCACACCCCTTTTTGTCTTTGGCAATGATATTAAATCTCGTGGCAAATCTGAAAACGCGGGGAAAAGAGGCGGTAAACGCTATCAAAGCAAAATTGGTTTCCATTCTTCATTATATCCTCACATTCGCGTGCTCAGTCCATGCTGCGACAATCTCAATGTTCATTGTCTATTCAAACCTGAGGAATGCATTGGACGCGGAGAAGCGGTACAAAATCACGAGTGACCACTCTCCGGTCTTTTCGCTCTTTAGCTTTTTTCCTGATCGATATTAGACGCCAGTCTTCCGGTGTCCGGGTATCTTTTGCGGTAACTCTCCGATAGGTTACCCGCCATATCCTCGCAGGATCTGTCCAGGAAACAGTTAGCCCTGGCTCTGCCCGGACACTTAAGGACCGGCTTTTTTTCTAATATCAGGAAACAAAAAAATCTCAAAAATCGCTCCGTTTCGTCATAAACACGGAGTGAAATTTATTCTACAAAGTCAGAGGAAAAAATGAAAAAAACAATTACGGTACCTCAAAAGGGTACACAGGAAACGCTCGTCATCGTCGGACAGAAAGCGGTTGATGAATATGAACAGAAGACCATCTTTCCTGGAATCATTGGGATGGACTCACCAGACTTTATGGATTCCCGTGATCAGTGCCACGCAATCGCACGCGGCAAGGAGATCTCGTACATCCGCTCCGAAATTCCCTCAGCTGAAAACAGGGGAGAGATTATGCAGTCGTGTAAAGGAGCCACCGCATGACCGCACCCCGGAGGATGACGGTCCTTATCAGGGACGCGAAAATATTGCTTGAAGTAGCGGGTTATGATGTCGTTATCGTCCCAGAGCGATCCCTCCAGCAGTGGTTTCAAGCGCATCTCATCGCGTTTCATGGCAACACAGACGTGCGGTACATATGGATCAAAATCGCCATAAAGCCGTTCGTTTGTCTTGCAGAGGTTGAGAAGTTCTGCGCAAATGAGACCCGTGAGATCCGCAAACATCTGGCCCGCCACTCCCAACAGACCCGGTTCCACGGAGAAATCCGGGTGGCGACCGCTGATGGCAGGTTCCAGTGCTATGAGGTTTCGGCCGATGCGTTCCGGGAGATTTTCCCGGGCGCACGCGATCCCGTCGCGCTTATGGAGGGAGCAGCTGCATGACCCGCCGTTGTAACCATGAAAGGTGCAGTTGCATGAGCAGTCACCACAGTTCGCTTATGGACGGTGCAACCGCATGACGAGCCGTCGCGGTAAGCTTATCGAAGAGGGAGCTCGTGAGTTGCTCCAGATGCACGGCTACACGGTTCGGACTATCCCGCCCGAATTCAACAAACGTTACCCTCCGGCACATCTCGTTGCAACGCGGGGAATCGTTGAGACCCGACATATCAAAATCAGAAAAATATCCCGCCGACCATCAACGGTTGAAACCGTTGAATCGCACTGCACTAAGGATCTCGTGCAATACCGCAAATATCTTTTTCGGCATGCCAAAGACGCCGGGCTCCACTGCGAGATCTGGCTCTATTTCCTGTCGCACGGATTTTGCTGTTTTGAGGTGCTGATGGATAGTGTGCGGGAAATTCCCCAATTTTTACTTTCTGTGCCTGCTGATCCCCTGGAAAGAGGTGAAGTATGATATCAACCAGCCGGTATTGCCGGATAAGATACAGGGCAACAGGATTACTCTCAAAACAGGATTGCGAACATGTGCACCCATCAGATAATTTCCTCTCACGCTACGCTCCGTTGAATTCTATCAAAATGCTACGAGCCGATGAAACGCGCTGCTTCAGGGTCAGGATCGCAATTCCGGCGACGAGCATATGCCTATCCCGTGAAGGGATCTGCGCACAAGCGTTCAACCCGCTCCACCAGCTTCTGACAATCTGGCAAAAAGAACATTACCTCCGGTGTGAGGTCTGGTTGTTCCTACGAACCGGGCAGATGATCTGCTTTAGAGGCATAAAGAATGAAATCCATGACGTTGCCTGTGCCTGAAGCAGCGGCAAATGGGCTAGGCACCGCAGAGCAGATCGAGGGTATCCCGCTCTTCCTCATCCCGAAAATTATCGCGGAACAAATCCGGAAGAAACAAAAATTCGTATTCCTGATCACGGTTACGCGGAACTTTATGCACCAGTATACTGTGATTGTTGAGACGCGTGATGAATACGATCGGCGGGTGAACCCGGATATACCTGGCAGTCCTTAAAAGCAATCGGTGACCTGTATAAGGAAGTGTGAAAAATACAATGGTGTATCAGGAGTTGGCAATTTTCAATATTTTGGTCGTGTCACAAGATCGGCTACGATTTTGACGTATATTTTTAGCAGGTAGACATTTTTTAACCGGATTGCTAACCATAACAGCGCCTGGAATTATCGGGAAATATCCGAAATGATAAAAATTTTGGAATTAACACTGAGATCCTGTCATTTCTACAAGTATATATTATTCCGGCACCAATCAGGACTATAGAATAAACGCGAGGAATTGAATGGTCTGCGATTTAACCGACGGGGAACTCTTTATTCTCAATGTTCTCTACACAAATCGCAATTTCAAACAGGAAGCCGGATACAATTCTGAAAAACTAAAAAAGAACTTTTCAAAAAAGTACAATCAGAATTTTGATAAGGCTGTAAAAAATTTAAAAAATCAGGGATATATCACCCCAATCAGGAAAAAAGATGAAAAATTTTACATCTCAGATTTTAAGAAGGCTGTTGCAGCACTCGCTGCTCATGGATTTAATGTTACCACCGGTAGTTCGCGACCCCTATAATTTTTTTAACATTAGTGTTAAACCGGTTTAACAATAATTTAATACTACTACTACCAATGGTATTAGATGAGAGATCCCACTACTCGTCAGATTAACTCTCTCTGTTGTGTGATGTTTTATGGTGAGTCCTTTTGAGGGATTGTTAGGGAATAACTGCGAGCTCAGGACCATTGAGTTCCTGTTGCCAATGCATGGGATTGAATTCAACATTTCAGAACTGGCGGATGAAATGAAGGTGACCCGCCAGACGCTTTCAAAGATACTGAAGAAGTATGAAGAATGGGGGGTCGTAAAAAAAAGAACATCCGGGCAGGCAATCTTCTATACCATCAATGAAGATTCACCACTCGTAAAGAGCATTGTACAGTTCAACAATGTTCTCATCGAGACCATGCTCGGGACAGAAACACTCTACGAGATACGCGATTATCTAAAAGAGCGGATTCCTCATGCAGAATCGCTCGTCACCGGCGGATATCGTTGCGGCAACGAAGAACAGATCTGGCGACCTGTATGGCAAGATGCACCGGTGCTATGTGGCAATGCAACAACACGCGAAGAGCCCTGTTGGGTGATGGCGGGTAGCAAAGCAGCTGATGGTGCGAAGATGACGGGAGTGGCCCCGATAAATATTGTACATCCGATAGTATGTGAACGAGGGACAGAATATGCAGCATGAAGCATTCTTCAAAAAGGAATTAGTAAAAGAACTCAGGCACGTTGCAAATCTCATAAAGAATGAGAAAAGTCCTGAAAAAAAGATCTATTATTTCTCAGCGGCTTATGGTATCACCAGCAGGACGTTCCGATATGCATTTTCACGGGACGTACTTCTGGCAGATCTCGTCCTGAACACGAGTTATCATTCCCTGCTTGAGCGATTCTCGCGGGTCCGTTCCGGAGAGATTACGGTCCCCATTGATGAGAAAGTGTTTGAGAGCATTGTTGAGGGATTGAAGGCACTTTCAGATGCGTTCGAGAAGGATATCTCAATTCTCGAACCTCTTGAACTGATTGTAACCGCATCGTTTTGCACAACCGGACCCGGTAATTACCTGCGGGAAAAGGGCGAGCTGACCCTGTAATTTTTTT
>JAUSBW010000002.1 GCA_030651815.1 Methanoregula sp. | reverse complement strand
TCCCACGGAAATATTGGCGTTTATGTATGATTTCTCCATCCCATTCGATAATAATCTGGTCGAACGGGATATCCGTATGATGAAAGTTCAACAGAAGATTTCCGGTACGTTCCGAAGTGAAGAGGGGGCTGATTGGTTCTGTCGCATCAGGGGATATATCTCAACAGTACGAAAGAATGATCGACCAGTTCTCGCATCGATTAAAGATGCGTTTGAAGGGAAACCGTTCATTCCAGAAGTAGCTTTAAAGTACGGCTAGATCGTTACCTTTTTTGTAAATTTTCAGGGGGTATGTGAACAGTTACCAAAAATTAATGTTAATATTTCTAGCACACCTTGATTTTTTTAATAACACACAATCAACTGTGAATTATTCAAAAAGGAAAGAAGATTAGAACACCAACGGGGCGCAAATCTTTTCAAGTTCAAATCCTACAACGTTTTGTTTTTAATCTTAAACACCCTTCTTCTTTCAAAAACAATAAATACTTTCTAACAAATTATAGAAGAGGGATAATATGGTATTTTGTTCAAATTGCGGAGCAACTAATCAATCAGGTCATTATTGTCAACATTGTGGAGCAACTTTGGGTAATAGTAGTGGGGGTGGCAGCCATCCCCCTCCTCAACAATCTAATGTACAATATGCTAGGAAAACCTGTGGAAAATGTCGAGGCAATTGTAGAGATATGTATGGGGGCCCGTGTCCTGGTTGCGGGGGTGTCGGACAAGTTGCGGTTAGAGTTCCCACTCATCAATGTAATAATTGCCGCGGGACCGGAGCTGGGATGTTTGGTGATATGACAAAATGCGATATTTGTGGTGGATCGGGCTGGGAACATTCAAAAAAATTGAGATAAGGAACTTTTTTTTTTAATAAAACACAATTGATTGTAAAAAAATGAAATTTGAAAATACAATCTTTTTATGACATATCGGGACATGCTTTTGACCGCTTTAATCTAATCTCCATACAACAGACCCATTACGAATATCGTAAGCAATGTCCCAATCGAATTTTGATTGTGATTTTCCAAATCTTCCACCAGATTCTTTATCGTACTGCTCGAAAAGCCAATCTCTAATAGCCGGTGCAATAATAAAAGAAAGTTCTTCGGGGAGGGTATACCCATTCAGTATGAGGGTATCTATTATTGGTAACAAACTCAAAATTCCTTTGGCTCCACCCTCTTTTTCAAATACTTTAAAAATACTACCAATCCAGTTGGTATCTGTAATGACATCTCCACAATAGGTGCATATAGTGCCTAAATAAACTTTACCCGGTTCATTTATTTTTTGTAGATCATTATTATCGTATATATTCATTTTCCAGTGACGGAGATCAGCATGACATTTTTTACAAATTGTTCCTGTCAACTCGACTGGGTTTTCACCACTCATGCAACCATCTCCTATCAGTGAATCGCAACGAACGAGAACAGGACAATATATATTACTCTACCTTAAAAAATTTATTTCCAGCCAAAAACATTTCTTAAAAAGTGAGTTATCCGATCCAAAATATTTCCCTGCTCCTCAATTTTCTGGTTTTGTTCTGCAAGTTGTTTTTCAAGGGCTGCGATCTTCGCATCATTATCAGTGGTTGGTGTAGGGACAGGTGTTTTTATTGTTGTTCGTAATGTGGTTGGTGCTGTTGTAAGACTGATTGTTTGCCCTGTTGTTGGTACTGATGTGGGTACTGTAGTTACTACCGTTGTTGGTACTGTTGTTATTACGGTTGTCTGTGATGTTGTCGGGACTGTGGTAGATGTAGTTGTTGGACTGGTAGTGATCGTGGTAGTATGTTGAGTTGTGGGAATTATCGTTGGAACAGTAGTGATTGCAGTAGTAGGTACAGTTGTTGGTACGGTTGTTGGAGTTGGTGTTGGTGTGGGGGTTGCAATCTGGATTGCAAACTTCTGGATCCGATTGTTGCCTGGGTCAGAGACGTAGACATTACCTGACGAATCAACCGCGACACCCCAGGGTTGCTTAAACTGCCCGTCACCAGATCCCTGTGATCCCCACTTTGTTAAAAAAATTCCTATTGAACTGAATTTCTGGATTCGATTGTTTTGATTTTCAGTCACGTAGACATTGCCGGATGAATCAACGGCAACACCTTGGGGATCCCTGAACTGCCCATCGCTTGACCCAGAAGTTCCCCACTTCGCTAAAAATGTCCCGGTTGAACTGAACTTCTGGATCCGATTGTTGTTATTGTCAGCAACGTAGATATTACTGGACGAATCAACAGCAACACTAATTGGCATTTCGAACTGCCCGTCTCCTGACCCAGAAGTTCCCCACTTCGTTAAAAATGTCCCGGTTGAACTGAACTTCTGGATCCGATTGTTCGCAGTGTCAGCGACGTAGACATTCCCCGATGAATCAACTGCGACATCGTAGGCAGACCCCAATGATTCCCACTTCGTTAAAAATGTCCCGGTTGAACTGAACTTCTGGATCCATTGGTTGTTTGAGTCAGCGACGTAGACATTACCTGACGAATCAACCGCGACACCCCAAGGACCTTGGAACTGCCCATTGCCTGATCCTGAAGTTCCCCACTTCGTTAAAAATGTCCCGGTTGGACTGAACTTCTGGATTCGATAGTTGCTATTGTCAGCGACGTAGACATTCCCCGATGAATCAACCGCGATACTTCTGGGATATTGGAACTGCCCGTCTCCGGATCCCGATGTTCCCCATTTGGTGACAAACGCATATGTCTCTGCTGCCTGAACTCCCTGCACAAGCACGAGGAACAGAAGCATGCACAAAATAACCTTCACTGAATTCTTAACGATTGATTTACCCTGCATGAAATTATTTGACACGGTAGAACCTCAAGATATAACTTTATTCAAAAATTAGTTCGTGATGCGAAATAAGTTTGGGTTAAAAAAGTGCCACATCATCGCGTTTCTTTTGGCGGATCTCATGGCAGATGGGGATTTGCTTCCGGGGTTATTTGGTTGGCGAAGCTGGCTCATGATCAATTAAAGATCAATGTTAACATTTCTTGCACACCTTGATAAAAAAAATAACCTGACGTAATTATTACAGTGAAAATATCGTTGCGAAAGGGTTTTCCCATTACAAACAAGGAAACATATTCATGGGAATATTTGATTTTTTTTCTAAAAAAAAATCGGCCGATGATTATTACAATGAAGGTGTTTATTTTGCCGAGCTCGGACAATCTTCAGATGCCATTGACTCATATGACATGGCAATTGCACTCAATCCTAATAATGCGAATGCGTGGTCCAGCCGCGGGCTTGAGCTAGACAACCTCGGACAATATTTTGATGCCCTTACTTCATATGACAGAGCGATATCCATTAACCCAAATAATGCCGGTGCGTGGTATAACCGCGGAAATGCGCTACGTGGACTCGGACGGCATGCGGATGCCATCGGGTCGTATAACAAAGCGATTTCGATCAAGCCAGATCATTTTTATGCGTGGTTAGGTCATGGAATCGCGCTATTTAGTCTCGAACGATATGCAGAATCGGTTGACTCTTACAACAAAGCAATGTCCATCAACCCATCTATCGCAATGGGATGGTCTGTCCGCGGAAATGCGCTACTTAGTCTCGGACGATATGCAGAAGCGATTGATTCTTGTGAAAAGGCTATTTCCATCAACCCAAATGACGCCAATGCATGGTCTTTCCGCGGAGTCGCGCTACTTAGTCTCGGACGATATGCAGAATCAGTTGAATCATATAACAAAGTGATTGCCATCAATCCATATGACTCCAAGGTATGGTACAACCGCGGGATCGCGCTACTCGGCCTCGACCGGTATGCAGAATCCGTTGCTTCGTATGATAATGTGATTTCCATCAAGCCAGATCATGGCGGTGCATGGAGTGCCCGCGGAAATGCACTACTTAGCCTCGGACGATATGCAGAAGCGATTGATTCTTGTGACAAGGCTATTTCCATCAACCCCAATGATGCCAATGCGTGGTCATTCCGCGGAGTTGCGCTACATCATCTCGGACATTATACAGAGGCACTCACATCTCATGACAGGGCAATTTTCATCAACCCTGATTCCGTCGGGCTAAAACAAAATCGGGAAAATGCACTCAAAAAACAAATCTAATTTCCACCGCTTGTGCGCCATGAAAGGCATAATCGGATAGCCAATCATCATGTAAACCATATTCGAATTTATTTCCGATTAACAGATCCTTTCAATTCATGTTGTTTTCTCTTATTATCTCCATTAACGAGATTTGCAAAAGGTATAGTGTTTTGGTTAAGTTTAGAGAATTGTATTAAAAGCAATTCTTCCTTTTCTTTTGCATCTTCAGTTTCTGCCCAATAAACACACAGTTCATCCAACAGATCCAGCGTTTTTAACCAATGGCCCCCTCTATGAGGTCGTGATTCTCCCAATTTATGATTATAAAATGCTCGAAGTCGCTTTTTTAGCGTGTTTTTTCCACTAGCTCTACCGATATATAATATTTTTTCGTCAGGAAGCCAATACTTTCTTAAAAATAATGTCAGCAATTCATTTGAGGGTGAAAACCCGTTTAATCTTAATGACTTGACCTCTTTAATCCAACAATTTATTGCATTATTGTTAAAAGGTGCTGTAGGATAAGTGTGATAATTTCTTACATAGAGTATTATGTAGATTCCATTTTTTGGGGGTAATTTTTCGCACATCTTTTTTCCCCATAATACTTTTTCAAATTCAAATAACCCGACACTTTTTAAAAGATCCTCAGTATCAATTGGCATTGTGATCTCATGGAAATCCGTTTCAATTATTTAAAAACGTGTTGCAGAATAATTAGAAATTGTTCGAGGCTATCCAACGACCCATGCAAATCATTGGACTGCCTCTATAGTAGAATCTGGTTTCTACAGAGTAGTTAAGTGTAGAGTGCCACAATTAATGTCCGTTTTGTTGATTATTTTTAAAAAAAAAAGGTGAAGTTGATTACCCAAGCTTCCAAACGCCGACTTCATTTCCATTGAATTCAATCTCTGCATACGCCTTGTCCGTGGTTAACGATGAGGGAACCTGGAAGATGATGTATCCATCAATCGCATTGCTCTTACCGGGGTAAAGGTACGCATACTGGGTGCCATGCGAGTACCCGTAATCCTCAACATATTCAGAACCGAATAATTTCGAGAAATACTCTACCTCTTTTACTTCGATTGCTGTGGCTTTCCGGTCCGATGCTTTATCCGGAAGAAAATGATTCGGGTCTGATGAATAGACCTCCCCATTGTAGTGTAATTTGACATTTCCTGCTGTTGGTGGCCAGACCCTTGTATCCCCTTTATTGTATACATTCAGAAAGACAAACAGGAATTTATTACCCGATTTTGCTTTGTCGATATAATATTTATTGTCCATATCATTGTGCCATTGATAGGAGTCATTCATCCAGATACGATAGACATTGGCCTCGCTTGAAATATTTCCGGAACCGAATGGAAATCCGTCCTTTAATTTGAGGGCATTTGGAAATGGATCAGGTGTCGGTGTCGGTGCCGCCGTAATTGCAGTTGTGACAGTGCTCGATGCTGTCACAACAGCAGTCATGGAAGTTGTTGTAGGAGCACCAGTTCCCCCGAGAGGAGTTGAGGGTGTAAAACCGCCAGACATTTTAGGCAAAACAAAAATATAGACAGCCACAGCCAGAACAACTAAAACGATCACAATTCCCGCAATGATCTTCACGGGAGGAGTTCCTTTAGGCATCGTTCCCTGTGGGGGTGTTGCCACAAAAGGGGCTGGTGGTACCGGCGAGGGGGTGTATGCCGGGGGGATTTGTTCAACTGCCGCACCACAGTTCTCGCAGAATTTTACACCTTTTTGGAGAACAGCCCCGCAGATAGTACAGAATTTTTGTACCATACAAATTACTCACCACAGAGACTAATAAAAAAATCGGAATGATATCCAGAACATTGATCGCAGGAATAATACGGGTGCAATCAAAAGTTTACACTTTCACCGGAATATCGGAGGGTACCCATTGGCTGATGGATTTTTTCGGCCGCATCTCATGGAACTGCTTGAGCGAGACCGTAATGTCGCGGGTGAAGGCAAAGTACCCGATCTGGGTGGTGCGGCAGAGCCTCATAGCCATATCCATCAGTCCCCGTGGATCGGGTCGCGCTTCACCTAACCAGATATGGAAGATATTGCCGCCATCCACGATCGGGAAGAAGACATGCTCTATCTCCATGCGTTTGGGTAGCGGAACATCAGCACCCGGTGCCACATGTGTACCGTTCGTGTAGTAGATCGGGAGATCCCGGGATTTGCCCAGTTGCTCGAGTCCAAGCTCAACATCGCCTTTGATCACTTTAACCGCAAGATCGTGATAGCGACGGTCAAGAAGGTCTGCAACAGCAAATCGCTGACCGGTCGTCTCTGCCGGGGTCCGGGCAAGCGCGATAGTCATATTGTTCTTCTTGCTAAGCTCGCGTCCATAGAGTTCCATCTCGGTCATTGCGCGGATGGCAAGCCTGAAGGCTGCTTTTGATTCGTGCAGCTGCTTACCGGTATGGTGCTGCACCATCTCATTCACACCGACAACCCCGATAGTATACACGAGTCCTTCGAGATCAACAGCTATTGCGCCGCGCTCACCCGTATTGGGATCCTTGGGGCGCTGCATGGCAAACGGCATCCGCCCGTTTCCACGGATATTGTCCATCCAGCGGCGCTTGATCTTGAAGATCTCAATTGCTACGTCCATGAGTTTCCTGAGCTCGGCAAAGAGGCGGGCATCGTCACCCTCCGCATTGTAGGCCGCTCGCGGGCAGTTGACCGAGATTACCTGCCATGACCCCATCGAGAAGTGTTTCCCCTCTTCAAAGATGAGTTTCTTGTCAAAATCTGAATCTTCGTCTGCCAATGCCGAGAACTGGTAGGCGCAGCACTGGTAGCAGGAGATGCCCTTGCCCGCGCCCCGATAGGCAGGAAGCTGGTTGTCGTAGTAGGGGGTGCCGAACTTGGATGCCAGCTCAAAGGTCATCAGGTACAGTTCCTGGTAAGTCGGGAGATCGGGATTCTTTTTATTGAACTCTTCGCGTTCAACCATGAAATCCGGTTCAATGCTGATCTCGGGCTTGGGGAAGTTGAAGGGTTTACCCCAGTAATCCCCTCCCAGCATCACTTCCATGGTTGCCTTAAAGAGCAGGCGCACCTCGCGCTCGAACTCGCCATACGTTCGTTTGGGCGCGGATTTCCCATCCCAGACCTTTCCTTTATACACGCAGGGCTTGTCCTGCCAGAGGGTAGGGACACCGGGCGAGAGCTGTACGGAAGAGAAGACGAGCTGGCCACCACGGGCAACCATCATCTGCGTCATCTCATAGACAAACATCTGCACCAGTTGTTTGATCTCTTCGTACTGCATGCCCTCAACGAAGGGCGAGAGGAAAGTTAAGAAGTTATAGTATCCCTGACCACCAGCGAAATTTGTCTGCGCCGAACCCAGTGCCTTGACCGCGTGGAGTATGGCAACCTCCGCACGCTTTGCCGGGCCGGCAACCGAAGCTTTCGTACCGGTACCATCCGGCATCAGCCCGTAGTAGAAAAAGTAGCGCAGGTCCCAGTCCTGGCAGAACGGGCGCGTGCCAAAGTATTCGAGATCATGGATGTGCATCTCGCCGGACAGGTGGTAGTCAGCGAGACTGGGCGGCAGTTGGAGCAGGTACTGTTCCTTGGAGATCTTATCCGCCTTCTTCTTGTGACTGGTCTCGGCATTCTCCTGCAGGTTTGCATTATCGTGCGCTTCAAATCCCTTGCCCACATCGATCATGTGGGCATCGTAGACAGGAGTACCAACCCGGGTTGAGACATTCCGGTATTGCACCATACCCTTTTCAAGCAGTGTGATATTCACAATTTCACGGATGAGGGGGCCGGAAAGGGACTTGAGTCCCATGCTCTTGATCCGGTTTTCCACATCCCGTGCGATTTCCGCCGCGGTGGCCTCATCTGCACCTTCGTAGCCATAAAAGGTCTCGACAAGTTTGGTCTCTTCTACGATCTGGCGGACGATACGCTCACGGTCCCACTCGATGATATGCCCATCGCTCGTCCGCACCGGGGGGAGTGTCGGGGCATACGCGCCGAAGATGGTCTGCTGGCGGGTCTCCTTATGGGCCATCATTCACCCGCGATCAGCCTGGTTATATGCGCACCATCCAGTTTACCGGAAGGAAATAGATCCGCAGAGGTAAAGAAATCCTCGCTCTTCTGCAGGACGGGAGCTTCCTTAACAAAAACCCCGTTCAGCCGCAGCTCGGTGAGGGATTCCGCAGTAGAAAGATTGCGTTCTGTGAAAGCATAACCGCCCTTTTTCAAAAACTCTTTCAGGAGATCGCAGTTCGGGCAATATTCAAGCGTATATACAATCAGTTGCGGAATTTCTGGCATAAAAATAACCCTCACACTGTCATCTATTCATTTGGCATTTTATGAATAAAAAAAACATGGTTCGTTCGCAACGGTTGGTAGTGTAAAGATTCAACTGTAAATTGAACAACCCTGACTCTAATTGATCAAATGTAACTGATCATTAACGTATAAACCCATCGAAACAATTCGAAAAAGATCTAAAACGTTGAGGGCCCAAGACAATCCCCACGATTAC
>JAUSBW010000284.1 GCA_030651815.1 Methanoregula sp. | reverse complement strand
AAGCGAAGAACCCGTCACAGCAGCGAATCCATATCCCGGTATCTGAACGACTTTGCCCGGGTCGCCTGTCTCGCAGAACGACAGCACACTATGGGAGAGACTAGGATAATCACCGGTCATTCTGAACATCTGATCCAGCAGTATCTCGATCTCAAAGCATCTCTGGTTGACGAAGAAACAATCGGACGATATAACCAACTCACCGCACGATTCGCGGGGGGAAAAAAAAGATCCCCATATGCAGAACGAGGAGATCATCTCTGCCAAGTCATCCAGGAGGGACACGATGAACGTAAGCGCGATGCTTAGGACAAAGGTTGAAATGTCGCTGGAAACGCGAATTGTGAATCTCATCGATCAGGATTATGCAATGATTGCTGGTGACAAAATCCGGCAGATGTTTGCAAAAGATCTTGTGACGATTGTCCGGGAAGAGTATCGAGAGATGGACTCTCTCGAGGTCGGACAGGTTCTCTGGATGGGGGTACATAAGGATGATTGGCCATCGTATGGGAAAAACGCCGGAAACACACAACTGGTTCCTATCGCATTGTCCCTGATATCACGAGAGGATATCGACATGATGATGGAAGGTTATTCGGAACGGGAGATACGTGAGAAGAGAATTGTGCGATTGTTCACCGAAGCATACCAACAGGATTCATTGTTGTCAAACGAAGATGTCTCGATTTTGCTCAGGGTGAGCCCCACCACGGTGAGTAAACACTCCCGGGAGTTTATGGAACGCGAGAAAGTGGTTATTCCAACACGGGGAACCATCCACGATCTTGGGATGGCAATGACCCATAAGAAGATTATCATCAAGTTGTTCCTTGAGGGTCATCTGACACCGGCGATAGCACGGATAACCAATCACTCTGAAGCGGCTGTTGACCGCTATATACGGGCATTTGAGAAAGTTAACCTCCTCAAGAACAAGGCTGTTGAGTACATCCATATGGCAACTGGCATGAGCCGATGGCTAATCGAATCGTACTTAGCCATTATTCGAGAATACACTCACGACGGTGATGAAACATGATAGAAGGTTGTTTGGCGAGTGGATGGGATGATCCAGTTCCTGCATCTCATCATACTCTTTGGTTCAGGGGACACACCCCTTTGTTTCTACAGGAGAAGAAAGATTATAGTGATGAAATGCGTTGGAAATATGGGGATCTGTTAGATTACCTGGCGGGTTTGAGCACTTACGCAAAGTTGCCGAATATGAAATAGATTTTATTTACTCACAGTAAACACTGCATCACAAAAAAAAGATTCCCTATATCTTCTCGCTCAATATCCTGACACACGTTGCGGTGAAGATCCCGGGCATCCCGCGTATCTCTTCCATCACTTCTGCGGGCACTTCACTGTCCACGTTCAGTACCATGATGGCATGCTCGCCGGGTTGGACCACGGGACCCGTGCATTCGGATGAGGATGGACCATCAGATCAGGCTTATGAATTTCTTCCGAAATTTCTCAATCTTCTCGTTTGTCAACCGGTCAATGACATCAAGGAGTTCTGCATTATAGGATTCAGCCGTACGGATAAGTGCAACCACCTCATCACGGACCGGTGCGGACGTAACGTAATACTGTTTGTCAATCCTCTCGGTCTTTGCATATTCCAGATCGGTATTGTCAATGGCGAAGACTTCTGTGAGCAGGATTATTGCCGCCGTATGATTCTCGCACTTGATCCCCGTGGCAAAGAAGAGTGCCAGAACCGAGTAGTACATGCTGTAATAGGCCATGGATACCGACTGCTCGAAAAGATCGTTGTCGAGTAGCAACCTAGCCGATATAAGATGACTTTCAGATTTTTTCAGGTAGGCAATCTTCATTTCCCCGCTGGGAGCCACCAGCTGGAGAATGGCATCCTTATGCAGTTTTTTCAAAAAACCCTGTCTTGTCAAAGTACACCTCAGCGCCTCTGATGATAATGTGGTCTTTCATCATTTCCCGGATGAGCAGGTTCTTGGTATCAAACTCCCCGATCTTCACACTGACCAGTGAGTGCCTCTGTTCGAGCTGTTTCTTCTTTTGGGAGTCGGACGTTTCGATATAGATATCGATGTCACTTTCCTTTGTTGCAAGATCTTTTGCATAGCTCCCATACAGGATAGCAAGCGGGATCTCCGGCATCTCCAGGACGGCCTGGAAAATTCCCCGAAGGACCGGATACCTGCTCACGATCGAGGACTGTTTGTAGAGTTCGGCGATCATCGCGGCATTCCTTCCCTCGATGGTCCTCTTGAGAGTAAAGACTTTGTTTTTTCCCTCCATGCGGAAATCCACGATGTTATCATCGGTGAGAGTGCGGAGTTTGCGCAGGACCGTGGCATGATTGCTCCTGAGCTGTTCGGCGATCGCCCGGGTATGGAGTGCCTCTTTGAGGAGGAGTGCAACAATTTCATTGGTCAAATTTTGTTCCACATGGTTCATTTTTGAACCGATCCGAAATAAGGATTGTGGTTCATAAGGACGCTTCCGTCATGTTCACTCGTACTTGTTTACATTCGCTTGCACTCACTGCTCTCCGGACGTTCCGGAAATCGACAACCAAAACGACAACCAAAACGACAACCGAATCGACAACCTGCTCACGCCATCACGTAAAATGTGGCACGAGGATCCGCTTATACCGGCCCACACTAAAAAAAAGTATCCTAAATCTTCTCGCTCGATATCTTGGCAAACGTAGCGGTGAAGATCCCGGGCATCCCGCGTATCTCTTCCATCACGTTGTCGGGAACTTCGCTGTCCACGTTCAGCACCATGATCGCATGCTCACCGGGATTAATCCGGCCGACCTGCATGCCGGCAATATTGATATTGCATTTCCCGAGGATAGTGGATGCACGCCCGATAACGCCGGGTTTGTCCAAGTGGCGTGAGACGATCACGTAGCCTTCGGGGATCATGTCCATCGTGTAACCGCCGACAGCGACAATGCGGGTGCGGCCCTTGAAGAACACCGTGCCGCTGACCGTCTCTTCTCCCTTGTCGGTCTTGATCCGGATGGTGATGAGGGTTTTTTTAAAAACCATAACCCGCAAACCATTCAATTTTAAAAAACACAATCTTAATCCCTGTACCGGCCAAACATCCGGGCGGGAATCGCATATGCTCTTTATGGAATTTTCCAAGACCTGCGAGAAACTGGACGGGATCTCCGGCCGGCTGGAGATGATCGATCTCATCAGCACCGTTCTGCCCCATCTCTCACAAGAAGAGCTCCCGGTCTTTGTGCGGTTTGTCATGGGGAGGATCTTTCCTGACTGGAGTGCACAGAAACTGGGGATCGGACCTAACCTCCTCTCCGAAGCGATCGGGTATGTAGCAGGCATTAAAAAAGAGCAGGTGATCGAGAAGATCAACCGGACCGGTGATATCGGGAAGGCTGTTGAAGAACTCCTGATGGAAAAGTCAATGACCACGTTCTTTCACGAGGAACTGGATCTCGTCCGGGTGTACCATGAACTTGTCGGCATAGCAGAGATGGAGGGGAAAAAATCCCAGCGGGAGAAACTACTCGCAGTCCGCAGGCTGCTTGGCAATGCCCACCCGCTCGAAGGCAGGTATCTCGCCCGGATCATGCTCGAAGAGCTCCGCATCGGTGTTGGGGAAGGGAGCGTGAGGGAAGCGATCGCCAGAGCATTTTCCATGGACTCAGCCCTTGTCGAACATGCAATGCAGGCCTTAAACGATTCGGGAGAGGTAGCCCGGCTTGCAAAGATCGGGCCCGAAGCACTCAAAGATGTCCATATCACGCCGTTCCACCCGGTACGGATGATGCTCGCCCAGCAGGGTTCTATTGCTGATATGATCGCAGGGCACGGGCAGATTGCAGCAGAGTACAAATACGATGGTTCCCGTTTTCAGTTCCATAAAAAGGGCAACTGGGCACGGATGTATTCCCGGCGGCTTGAGGATGTGACGGGGGCACTGCCGGATGTGATCCAGCAGCTGCTCGGTTCAACCGATCATGACGTGATCCTTGACGGAGAAGTCATTGCAATCAAAGACGGAAAACCCATGCCGTTCCAGTCCGTGCTCCGCCGTTTCCGGCGCCGCCACGATGTGGCAGAGGCAACAGTGGCAATCGAGCTGGTGCCCAATGTCTTTGATATCCTCTGGCTCGATGGCGAGACACTGATCGATCTCCCGCTTACTGAACGAAGGAAGAAATTAGAGAGCGTGTTGAAGATGTTCATCGCTCCGCAGGTGGTGAGCAGCGATGCCGCCGTGATCGAAAAAACCTATACCGATGCCCTCGCTGCCGGGCACGAAGGGATCATGATCAAGGTACCCGCTTCACCGTATTCACCTGGTCAGCGGGGCAAGAACTGGATCAAGATCAAGCCCGAAGTGGACACGCTCGATCTCGCGGTAATCGGTGCCGAATGGGGGGAGGGGAAACGGGCACATGCGTTCGGTTCGTTCCTTGTCGCATGCCAGAACGATGGAAAACTCATCCCATTGAGCAGGGTTGCCACCGGTTTTTCCGATGAGCAGCTGACCGAAGTGTACGATCTGCTCAAGGACACGGTCATTGCAAAGAGCGGAAAGGAAGTGACATTTGAACCGTCGCTGGTCTTTGAAGTGGGGTATGCAGAGCTGCAGGCCAGCACCAATTACGATGGCGGGTTTGCCCTTCGGTTCCCACGGTTTATCCGGATCCGAGATGACAAGGATATTCCCGATATCGAAACGATCGAGAGCATCCGCGACCGGTACAAACGACAGGCAAATTCCGCACAGGCATATAAAGCCTAAAAGAGCGTCCGCTGGGTTTTAAGTTCGGGTATGAGCGTGCTGTGCCCGAGCCACCGGTCAGAACCGAGGATATGAGTTGCCTGCATGACTGCGGCATCAATTGACGGGCACAGGGTTAAAGGAGCGTTCATCGCTTTTCTTGTTGCCTCGCGGATCACCCATGTGCCGAGCGGCGCCCAGTAATCGCTCGATATTCTGCGTATGATAATCACCCTGGCGCAGCGCCGTATGCTTTTGAGATATTCACAAGCCGCAAGCCGTGCAGAATAGTACGCTCCGGATATTGGAGAGTAGCCCTTCTTGTTCATCCCCTCCCGGTCCTGCACGATCACCTCCTCATCTCCTGCCCAGAGGGTGCGTTTCCCCCAGCACTCGATCATCTCATACTTCCAGTTGCCCGGGACAAGGATGCAGACGATCCGGTTGCCGTAGCATTCCCCATCAAAAAGGCGGATCTCTTCAAGCGGGGGGAACCGGGCAATCTCTTTTTTCAACTGTATCGACAGGGTGTCATCAACTGCGGTGATCGCCCAGCGGGTGGGAACGAATTTCCGCCGCTTGCCCAGCAACCCGGCAGTCATCAGTTTTGTTATCTGGTACACATCGATATCCGCATCCATGAGAGCGACACAGGCATCGGTTGCTATCATATCAGAGTCGGACGTGATCCTGTCCACGGCCCGCTCCACCCGGGCACTGCCGATCACATCCATATGTTTCACAGGACCGGTAAGACCAACCGGGGCGACTGTGCCATCGAAGTTCAGACTGAATGCAACCGGTTTTGAAAATAACACATCTACATCGAGCGGGATGGAGGAGATGGCAATCTCCTGCAGGTTACCGGCAACTGCGTGCAGTCCCGAATTACCACGGATCGTGCGGGCACGGATGCTGACAATATCTTCCATCCCGAGATTGCGGTTGATCCAGTCGGGAGGATTATCGGAATCATTGATCAACAGTGGTCCGCCCTGCACATCGGGATACCCGAAACTGCCGATGAAGACCGAAGGGGAACTGCCCTGGTAATCCATGCCGGGCTTTATTGCGAGCTGGGCATGGAAGCGGCTCATGATCGGGCAGCGGGGCAGACCGCACAGGCCTTTTCCCTTGCACTCTGCGCACCGCATCATACGCATCTCTTCCGGTCAGTCAATAATAACACATGTTCTCCCGTGGAGCCGGAGCCCTCATCCGCAGTTTAAATGGCCAGGGTCTTTACAATTTTTGCCTCAGGCACGGTAAATGAGATCCGCCAGCCCACATCATACCGGGCTCCGCACTCCGGGCAGATGAGGATCACCCGGTAGACTTCCCGTGTGGATTTGATATGATTGTCTTTGACAGCATTCGAGTTGAGAAACGAGGTCTGAAAGCCGAGAGCATAGCCGCAGCCCGGGCAGATATGGAGCTCATCATCAACAGTAAGGAATGTTATTTCACCAGGGTCCGTCATGGAAAATCTTACCGGAACATTACGATCTGAACATGATATTATAATTTCCTGCGGTTCGCTGCTGCTACAATGATATCAGCGGCATTCTTCCTCCCGTTTATCGCAGCATGAACCTCCGTAAAGGGGCGGGGTGTGAGGGCAGCGGTAGTAACAATTTTCTGCTCAAGTTCCTCTTTTGTAACAGTCTTTCCGTCCACAAACGTGCCTGCGCCCATTTTTACGATCTTCCGGGCATTGTTCTGCTGCTCCGGGTGGTTCGGATCCATGATGATCAGCACAGGTTTTTCAAACAACATGGCTTCGTGAAGTGTGGTAAGGCCGCCGTGCACAATTGCAATCCGTGCCTTTACCAGATGCTCGTATATATTGGGAACATATCCATGCGAGAAAAAATTATCAGAAGACACCGGAAGCTTCGGCCCGGTATAAAAAGCATCGAAGATCAAATCCTTGCGCTGGTCGGCGATGGTCTTTAACAACGTATACAAGTGAAGTTTGTAGGGTTCACCGCCAAAACTGGTGAAAATCGTAGTCTTCTCATTCTTGTACCGGGTGGGATCAAATTCATAGAACGGCCCGGTGAAACTGAAACGGTCTTTATGACGGTGGGGAATCCGGAGATTGTATTCACTTACCGTATCCGGTGCCGGATAATCAGGGATAATGATATGGGTTGCCAGACGAAGGTACCGCTGGATGAGGAAACTTAAGATTCTCCAGACTGGGTTGGTATCTCCATCCCGCCCGCTGAAGTGGTTCTGGTTTGTGATAAAAATGCACGGGACTTTCCGGAATCGCGCCGGTATGACTCCCCCAAACATTGTATCACACACCAAGCAGTCAAATGAATGTTTTCTCAAAAGCCGGCGTACTCTGACCGCTGATTTTAACAGGTTATATGGGATCCATTTCGAGAACAGGAGCGTCTTTTTGAGGCTGAAGAACCCTTCATCTCCTTCAAGACAGACTTCACGCGGGGTTTTGTGCAGGTTGGTACATCCATGCTGCTCCATGAAGTCGTAGGATTTGCCATAGCTGGCAAAATGGATGGTGTGTCCCTGCTGCTGCATGTAATGCCCGAGATGGAGGCAGCGGGATGCATGCCCGAGTCCTTCACCGCAGACAACAAAGAGGATCTTCATGAAACCTTCCACATACAATTACGGCTGTTGGATAATTACTGGTTCTTTACATCACGGTATTGGGATAATAGTTCCGTCATCAACGGTTCCTATCTCCGGCACGATGATCCAAGCGATGATATAGGCAATTATGCCGATCCCTACCGACAACAGGGTCAGCACAGCCCAGACAAGCCGGATGACTGTGGGATCGACATCAAGATGTTCTCCAATCCCGCCACATACCCCGCCAAGCATGCGCTGGGTTTTCGAGCGGTACAGACGTCTCATACTAATATGTTTGGAAGTCTGCTCCATTAAAAGTGATTGGCCGTGGTACCAGTCTCAGGCAGGGGGATCATAAAAATACCGGGTTGAAAAAAGAACCGTCATATTCATTTATACCAGCGGGCAGATACCGTTCGATTATGACTGGCGCAGACCTCATTCAGATGCTTTCTATCCTGATCGAAGTCATCATCGCAGCGGGAGCAGTCTTCATTGCGGTAAAAAAGAAAAATGCGTTTCGGATGGGCTCTTTGCTGCCACATTTTCCCTCTACGTGTGCTTCGACCTTTCGCAGATGGGTGTGATCCCGTTCATTGCCGGATTTGATGCGTTCTTTGTTCATTGCCGCAAATATCGCGATGACCAATCGCTGTGGGGCTGATGATTAAGGAAAGGTGAACACTCCCCACCCTAAAGGACGAGGCTTCTAGTCCTTCTTTCGGACAGAGATTGTATTCCCAATCTCAGGATATTAATCGCTGCATTCAGATCCCGGTCGGCCTTATATCCGCAATGCTGACAATCATGTATCCTGACCGGGATATCTTTTGCAACAATTTGACCACACCGGCTGCACATCTGGGACGTGTTTTTGGGATCCACTAGTACCACACGACGACCAGCATCTTCCGCTTTGTACGACGTGTATTGTACCAGTTTACTCCAGGCAGCGTCCATGATGCCTTTTGCAAATCGGGGGTCTTCTGCCATGTCTTTAATGTTTAAATCCTCGAAACAGATTACTCCGTATCGATTCACCAATGAATGACTTAATTTCTGAATGAAATCTTCGCGTTTGTTTGAAATGCGTTCATGAACTCGGGCAACTACTTTCCATGCTCTCTTACGTGCAATCGAGCCTTTTTCACATAGGGAAAGTTTGCGCTGTGCCGTTGCCAGGTTCTCTTGTTCGTTTTGATAGAATCTTGGATTATCTACAGATTTCCCATTTGACAACATTGCAAATGTTTTCAGACCCACATCGATTCCAACACATTTTCCCGATTCTGGAAGTGGATGTGTCGGAACATCATCGCATGAGATTGAAACGAACCATTTCTGCGTTGGGGTTCTCCGGATCGTGACAGTTTTGATTTTACCCTCCATTGGTCGATGAAAAATGGTTTTAATCTCACCGATTTTTGAGAACTTAATCAGACCTTTTTTGATCTCGAACCCTGACTGAGGATACGTGATACTATCATATCTACCAAATGACTTGAATCGCGGATACCCCGGATTCTCACCAGCCTTAACTCTCCGGAAAAATGCCTTGAATGCAAGATCAACCCGCATCTGGGCATTCTGTAACACTTGGGAATGAACCATTTTAAGTTCGGGATGATCTTGTTTCCAGAGTACCAGTTCATTGGCAGTATCAAAACATGTCAGAGATTTCTGATCATAATCCCATGAATCTCTCCGTAATGCAAGCGTATTATTATAGACTTTCCGGCAAAGATCAAATGTCCGATTAAGAAAAGTGGTTTGCGCTTTAGTCGGATATAATCTATACTGATACGATTTATGCATTACAATAGTTATTTGTAGTATTGCATAATAATAGTTTGGTATGATGACGCATTCATCCCCGCCATCAATAGCGGGGTCTTCTGCTGTGGAGGATAAAACAAGAGATGGGCCCGCTGAGATTCGAACTCAGGACCTCCGCCATGTCAAGGCGACGTCATAGCCAACTAGACCACGAGCCCTCTTAAAGTCTGATGCTCTATAACATCTGTGCTGGTATTATTAAAAATTAGTGCACTCAATTGTCTAAAAACGGGTAGTGATCTATTTTATGTCTGATAATTTGTTGTTAAAAAAACATTCCAGTTCAAGGGTGCACATTGAATTTCCTCTTTCATGGCAGGAGTCATTTTATTTTTATCTTGTTTAATGAAGTTCCTATAAACAGGCTGGGTCATAACCTCATGAACGCAATAAAATAACCTCAAATTGCGGATATTTGTCGAATAGGAAGGAGGAATTACTTCCTCCCCCCCTTCCAAGAACGCACCTTGCGACTTTCACCGCAGTACGCTCAAACCTCACACTACCC
>JAUSBW010000282.1 GCA_030651815.1 Methanoregula sp. | reverse complement strand
TTACCCGCTTTATCCATGACATGTAGTGTGTACTACACACTACAATAATAAATAACTTTCCCTTTGATTCACGACATGAATTTGAAAAGATCAGACCCTGTCTTTTAGTCTGTAGTGCGTACGATCTCCTCTAAATGGGTTGACAAACGTCGGGACACCAGGGGCAGTCCAGTAATAGATCTTCTCTCCCTGGGAAGTTAACACATATTTGGTGGCTGCCGGGTAGGTACCAGCTCCGACAGATACCGGTTCGATACCTACAAAGGTGAACTTGACGTCGGATTTAACATCAGCGGGGTTGCTTTGGGCCGGCTGTCCGCTGGTCTGGCCTGTCGATGAACAGTCGATCGTCATACTCCCACCGGGTAAATCTTTTCCTTCCATCCGCATGGTGCATTTCCCGGACTTTTCAAATTTCAGATATGTTGTCATCCCGGATGTGACCATCTTATACTCAATCCAGTTATAGGATGCGCCTGTCCCGAAGATGTTTGCACCCGTGACATCAGCACCTGCTGCTGGAGCTGCTGTACTGGCTGCTGGTGTCCCTGTTCCCCCGGATGGTGCTCCACTGGTTGCGGGTGTTGCTGGTGTAGCCGGACTGGAACTGGTACATCCTGCAATCGAGACAGCTATTACAACAAAGACAATGGCGATTACACTGACCTGTGAAAATTTCATAAGTATCCTCCCTTTTCAATTGAATTCCCTGCAATCACTCCCTATCATCTGGGATCATGTGATATCGGGTTAAATAATTACTATCTACCGGAGTATATAAAAAATTCCTTTAAAAACATTGCTCCTTATCCCGTTTAATTCTGCATGCGTAATTTTTATCCAGATAATCAGGATCCAAAACAGTAATCCCGAATCACCCTCAAGATCCAATGGTTTGTATGGGGAAAATCGATACCTCTTGACAAAAACGCGGGAACCTGTTTTTTTCTTATGCTGTGAACTATACACAATCAACCCGCATGGTTTCCACCATTACGGAGAATTTTTAACATCATTTTTACAAAGATGAAGTACTTACAGAGGAAATGAAAATGAAGCACCAGTGAGGTCGTTGCACAGACCGACTGAAAAGTCCCCTACCGTCATAGCCCCCACAATCCCCTCAAACAGATGAAATCTGACAAAACCTCATGAAACCAACCGAACAAATTTGAAATAAAAAAGAACTTGTATTCTTCCAGGAAT
>JAUSBW010000281.1 GCA_030651815.1 Methanoregula sp. | reverse complement strand
GTTCCCGGTGAATTTTACCGGCAGGGCAAGACCGACAAAGATCAGCCAGGCTGCCGGCATGACCATCATGGAGACCACGGAAAGTTTGCCACGTAGCCACTTGATCATGTCCCGTTCCATGTAATACCAGATGCCTTTCATTTAGTGCCTCCTGTGGAGCATCATGCGGAACTGATGATCGTTAAAATGCCGGGGTTCCTCGTGACTCCCGACAGCGTCGATGAACACATCATCGAGCGTCGGTTCGCGCAGGGAAAGCGAGTGGACTTTCATGCCATTATCGGACAGGGCCTTTGCTATCAGCGGCAGGGCTTCCTTGCCGTTTTCTGCCGTGAACGTAATCTCGTCATCCTTCTGGCCTACCAGCCGGACACCTTCTATAGGTTGTGCGGTAAACGAACCTGACACCTTTGCGGTGATCACATCTTTCATGAGTTTTGATTTCAGGGCGGAGGGGGAATCGAGCGCAACGATCTTGCCCTTGCTGATGATCCCGACACGATCACAGTACTTGTCTGCTTCGTCCATGTAGTGCGTGGTGACAAAAATGGTCATGCCATTGTTCCTGAGCATCCCGATGTGCTCCCAGATCTTCTTTCTTGCCGCCACATCGAGCCCGATGGTCGGCTCATCGAGAAACATGACCGCGGGTTGGTGGACCAGCGCCTGTGCGAGTTCAAGTCGCCGCCGCATGCCACCGGAATAGGTCTTTACGAGATCGTCGGCACGGTCGGAGAGCTCCATGACCCCAAGGACTTCATCGACCTTGTCTTTCGGGTTCTGGATACCATAGAGTTTTGCAAAGAAGAGCACGTTCTCCCGGCCGGTAAGCTTGATGTCCACCGCCATATCCTGCGGCACGTAACTGAGCTTCTTTCTCACTTGTTCTCCTTCACGCGTGACATCATGTCCGCAGACGGTTGCGCTTCCTTCGGTCGGGTGCAGGAGGGTGGTCAGCATCAGTACGGTTGTGGTCTTGCCGGATCCGTTGGGGCCGAGCATGCCAAAGATCTCGTTGTTCACCGAGAGCGTGAGGTGATCCACTGCGCACAGTGAGTCATAGTATTTTGTAAGATTCGTGGTTTCAATTGCATTCATGATAGTATCATCCAATAGATCCTGCCTTCACTCCCGCTTAGGGCGGTGATGCACTTTTGCTAATAGATCTTCCATCGGAGCTCCCCATGCTGCGATATCCTGCGAGGTCATGATATCGATACTGCCTCCCTGGAAGTCGCCCTCAGTCACCTGGTCTTCCATCCAGGATTCGATCTCCAGGTAATTGTTCCTGAGATCCTCAAGCACCTGCTCGTCGGCATCCCAGAGCCCGCGCTGTTCGGCTTCGAGCAGCCGGCGGGCAATCTCTTCGAGCGCGAACGGGTTGTTTTTTTCGAAGAATTCCCGCATCTCGTCATCATTTACAAAAGTACTGGCGATATCATCGAAGATCCAGTCATCGACCTCCTGTGTCGCTGCTTCCCAGCCATAGACATGAGTGATGCGTTTCATCATGTCTGCGGCACCTTTGTACCCATGCTCCTTCATTCCCTCGATCCACTTCGGGTTAAGGAGCTTGGTGCGGACAACACGGCGGAGCTCGTCAGCAAGATCCCGGACCTCGACATGTTCGGGCTCACGGGTATCACCGTAATACGCCTTCACGTCTTTGCCCGAATACTGCCGGGCTGCAACCGTGAGGCCCCCGTGATTCCCAAAATAGCAGCAGCACCCGAGCAGGTCTTTCTCATCAGTAACGACTTTGTTAAACGTGACTGATACGGTGGCAAGGCTGCTTGCGAGCTGCGGGTGAGCGCTTGTGCCGGGAACACCCCTGCCGTACCCGTATCCGTTGAACGAGACAAAAATATCCGCAAGATCCTTCTCATCCTTCCACGAACTGGCAAGGACGGCAAGGTTTACCCCGCTGGAGTACGTGCCTGGTTGGCCGGAGAAAACCCGGATCGTAGCATCCCGCCACGTACTCCCGTTCTCCTCCATGCTCTTCTGGCTGTGTTTCCTTACAAAATTCATCTCGGGCGGTTCATCAAGGGCTGCAACAGCGCAGACCGCATCGTCCAACAGGTCGATCCTTGTGCTGAAATTGTCCCGTAGGATTCCCGAACTTCTCACGGTTAAGTCAATCCGCGGGCGACCGAGTTTTTCAAGTGGCGTAATCGTGAAGGATTCCACCCTCCCGTTCCTCCCCCAGACCGGTTCGACCCCGAGCAGGGCGAACATCTCGGCCATCATCTCCCCGTCTGCATACATCAGGTCGCCGGCCATCCAGTAGAACGCAACATTCTCCGGAACCGATCCCTGTTCCCTGACATATTTCGCCACCATCGCCTCAGCAAGGCGCTGGCCAACCCGCCATGCAGATCGTGTCGGCACGCGGTTGGGATCCAGCGAGTAAAAGTTCCGGCCGGTCGGGAGGATGTCTTCCTGTCCCCGGGTGATGATGCCACTCGGCCCCGCCGGAATATATCCCCCAGAGAACCCGTTCAGGAGCGATCCAATCTCATCGGATGCATCGATCCGGCGATCGATGTCGCGGATACGATCAGCAATTACAGCCAGTGCCGTATGTCCGGCAGCATCCGGTACACTGCCGAAAATCTCAGCAAACGGGATCTCCCCCTTTTCGAGTACCGCTGCAACATACCTCTTGATACTCTCGTTGATACGCTCCAGCAATGCACCGTTTGCTATACCATATTTTTCCGAGATCTGTTCCTGGTGGGAGAGCAGATCAGACAGGTTGAGGCCGAGCATCCCGGCAACCAGATACCGGATGGATCCCTCGGCGGAATCAAAGCGGATGATGGAACGGATCATATCGGCCCGTTTGTCTCCCTCCGGGCGCTGGCCGAAGATGTGCTGACCGCGCTGGATCTGGGTGTTCCGGATACGGGAGAGGGCTTCATGGGC
>JAUSBW010000266.1 GCA_030651815.1 Methanoregula sp. | reverse complement strand
GTTCGAATGCGTCGCTCCGCGTGCCGGGAATAACCCGCACTTCTCCGCGCCGGCCGGCGATTACCTCCGCCTCGTCCAGCGCAATATTCGGAGGCCGGCCCCGGGTCATTGTCCGCCCCCGTCTCCCTGCCGGTCCTGTTCAAGATCTTCGATACGAAACACGAGATCGTTCAACTTGTAGAAGATCTCCTCGTTCATCCGGTCCTGCCGTTCCATTAAGGAACAGACAAGGTCACGGGACGCTGCCTCGAACTTCACGTACGGGATCTCGGGATCCTTACCATAGATGTCCAGCTGGGTCTGGCGCCTTCGCGTGCTCTTTGGTTCCTGCGGCCGGGCAATACTCTGCCATCTCAGGGCAGTCACCCGCTCGACCAGACGCGGGGCGGTTGTCTTGCGGGTTGCCTTATGGATCACAACGGAGTCCGTGGTATTCTTTCCTGTTCCCGGTTCACCGGACCCGTCCGGGCCGGGTGTTTTGTTATCGTCATTCTTGGTAAAAATTCCTGCCATGATTAATTCCCCCTTTTTCCTGATGATTACCCTGCATCGCAGGAGTCCTTTCGTGATTCTTTCGGGCGCTGGTGCTCTTTTTGTTCAATTTTAAAAAACGCTGGTCCGGGTGGAGCCGGGGCTTTTGATCCTGCGGATGGTTACCTTGTGCCAATCGGCAGGTAACCTACAGGACTACAGCCTCGATAAAACTCCAAAACACCGGACCTGGCGTTATTCACCGACTGGCAAAGAACGTAAAGAGCGAGAAGAGTGGGGCGTGGCCGCTCGTTTTCCGGTAACGCTTCCCCATGTCCAGTACGTTTCCTTTAGCTGCTGCAATGATCACGCGGGCAATGGGTACAGCTGAAGTCGCGGGCGTTATCCAGAGGGTTGCAGCTGCACATTTTTCCTTAAGAGCTGCAATGGTCTCTTTCACCCATGTTTTCAGTTGTTCAATGCGCTCGTGGATCATTGTATTGATCGCAATATTATCCGGTCGATGGATAAACCCTCTGATGACTGTGAAAATTTTCGTAGTTATTCTGGCTTGGAGGTAGGAATCCGGGGTTGGATTGAGGCCGGATTCATATAACCTGCGGGTTAGCTGATCGGGACGCGGCAGCGGAGTTTGTGAAAAAGGGTTTTGCGGGGCCGGATTCTGGAGAGAGGTGGGGAGGTGCGGCAAAAAAGAGATTACGGATTATTGGTTTTCAACAACGTTTTCAGTTCCTTGAGACTTTTCTGGATCTCGCTCTCAAGCGTCTCAATCTTCGCAATGATCAATTCCGGTTTTTCGTACTGGACTTCTTCATACTCAATTTCCTTGTAGCGCGAGATGGAGAGATCGTATCCGTTCTCCTTGATCTCGCTGATTGGCACAAAGAAGCATTTGCCTTTCCGGTCTGCGGGAATCTCTTTCTTCCGGTTGCGGTAATGCCGGGTAATATCCGGAATATCCCCTTTGCCATCGATGAATGTCCGTTTATCATCAAGTGAGTACCCGTCCGCATCCATATCATAGAACCAGACCTTGTCGGTAGATCCACCTTTGGTGAAGATCAGTACAGCCGTAGAAACCCCGGCGTACGGCTTGAAGACACCGGACGGCATTGAAACGATGCCTTCGAGCTGGCAGTGTTCCAACAGGATCTGCCGGAGTTTCTTATGAGCATTGGAACTCCCGAACAGCACACCATCCGGCACGATGACCCCACACTTCCCGCCAATCTGGAGGAGGTGCATCATCCGCTCGACAAAGAGCAGTTCGGTCTTGGTAGTCTGGATGGTGAGGGCATCGTTGATGTCACTCTTATCGATGCTCCCCTTGAACGGGGGGTTTGCGAGGACGATGGTATACCGGTCGTTTTCCGTGAATCCTTTGGAGAGCGTATCCTGCAGAGCTACCTGGGGCGCCTTGATCCCGTGGAGCACCATGTTCATGAGCGAGATCCGGATCATCGTGTTATCGAAATCGTACCCGTAGAAGGTGTCCGTCCAGAGTTTTTCCCAGTGTTTCGGGTCGGTGATTTTGTCACCGAGAAGGTTATGGTAACCCCCTTCGGGATCTTCTTCTACCTTGTCCTTGCTCGTGTATCTTTTCAGGATATATTCGTATGAGTTGACTAAGAACCCGGCCGTACCGCAGGCTGGATCGCAGATCCGATCATTGATATCCGGGTCAACGAGCTCGATCATCATCCGGATGATGTGCCGGGGCGTGCGGAACTGGCCGTTCTTTCCTGCCGTTGCGAGCTGTGAAAGCAGGTATTCGTAGATGTCGCCCTGCGTGTCCCGGTTCTGCGCCGATATCTTGAGGTCATCGATGATGGTGACGGCTTCCTGCAGGAGCGAGGGTTTGGGTATTAAGAAGACGGCATCTTTCATGTGCTGGGCAAAGAGCGTCTTTTCCCCGTCATGGATATTCTTGATGAACGGGAAAGCCACATCCCGTACGTGTATGAGCATCTTGTCTGCCGGGAAATGTTTCCAGTGCGACCACCGGCATTTCTCATTATCTTTGCCTTCAAATTCCCATTCACGACCCTCTCCCGAAATCATCAATAATTATGGGTATTTCACCCACCGCCCCATGAGCAGCCATACTATGAATCACATATAAAAAATTGGAACAATGCAAAACGATGCGTTCAGCTAGCGATACTCAACCCC
>JAUSBW010000251.1 GCA_030651815.1 Methanoregula sp. | reverse complement strand
TCGGCAGTAGCAACAGTAGATCGTCTCGTGGACAGAGCCACAATCCTTCGTTTCACAGGCAAGGGCAGCAGGCAACCGAAGGAAATTTATGGGGAAACCCTAACAGAATCCGACCCCGGAGGCATTGATGAAAACCTCTAGCCCGAGTTTCCTAGTTATCGAGTCAATTTGCCGAAAACAGGCTTTGCAAAGGCTTCTCGGCGCCATGAAACCTTACCCTAAGTCGCGGAAACTTCTTTTTGTTGTTTTAGTTGAAGAATTGAGACCAATTGCTCCTGAAGCTTGGTGGTCTTACTGATGGTTGTCTGTTGTCGTGGCTGTTTTTCCCCCCGCTTTCGCGGGTAGATGTTAATCACCTCACGGACCCCCCGAAGTTCGGTAAGCAATCTGCTTAAAGAGATCTTTACCCCAGCAATTGTCACCCGGCGAAGGATTAAGGACCGCATCAAAGTTGCAATTGTACAATAGAGCCCATGAACAAGAATTTTCGAATTCGTCCAATGGTGAAGCGGCCACCACGTTCCATCTCTACGGCTCTTCATCTCCTTGAAGACATTTTCTATTACATACTGGCTTCTATATGCCTTGATAATCATCTCATCATCCCATTCTTTTCTGCTCGTAATGAGGATTGTTTTGCCAAGGTAGGTATTGGACAACTTCTTCAGGGCATCACCATCAATGTAATAGGAAAGCCGGGGGATGACATCTTTTGGCGTTGTCACTGTAACGGTTATGAGACCTTCCAGATATTGCCGACTCAAGATGCTCTTGCACTGCCTCTCAACAGATGCTTTTGTTGGCGGTCTACCGCCTTTTATAAGGCCGTCTGCTCTATCTTGTAGCTTCTTCTGCAAGGCGGAGAGCCTTGCTACCGCCTTTTCGATGTCGGCTTGTACTGTCAACAATTGTGTGTTGAATAGTTTTTGATTATAACAGACAACCAGAGTGCGTTCTTTATCATATACTTTCTTCCCGACACGAAATGCTTTGCAACCCTCCAAGCCAGATGATTCATGTGAGATAAAGGCTGTGTCCTCGTTTAAGACATCTGCCAACTCCTTGTGCTCGGAAAGTTTGACGGAACCGACGTAATCAAGTTTAAGTAAATCAATCAGAGCAAAATTATCGGCTGAGTTATTCCCTTTGTCAAAGACTATTGTAGTCTTTGGAGGCTTGCCATTGCCGGAAAGTTGCTTGAAGAAACTGTGAAATCTTCGAAGTAAAAGAGGAAATTGTTTTGCATCATTTCGATTCCCTGGGTAGACATCGTAATATAGAGGGATGTGCCCATCAGAAGTGCAGAAGAGAGCATAACTAACCTGGCGTAGGTTACTGCGTCCTTGCTTATTTTTTCCTCTGATCGCTATTGGACACTTGGCGTTAAACGTGTCGATGAAAGTGTAAAAATTGGTTCCGTCGTAGGATAAAGATGACAAGTCGATTTTTTCCCGCTCAATCACACCCCGAATGATGCTTTCCCATATTTTTTTTGCCGTATTCGAGTTAATCCTTTCCATGTGATCCCAGAATCGTTGTGAGGAAAGGAGGTTTTTTGAAGCAATCGGAAAATGCCGCAAAAGAACGGTTTGACAAAACCATTCCCAAATCCCTCGTTTGCTCTTTGGATCGCTTGCTCTATTGATGGCAGTTATTGCGAGATACTCACCAGTAGACAGTCCCTGATTCCGTTTAGGGCATAGACGATCGATTGTACCTATGACTTCTGCACGCACCGTTTCTTGCCAGAGCGCGGAGGATAGTCCCCACTCAAAGATCTCAGCAAAGTCCGGCGTGGGTATACTCCCGCCCACCGCCTTGGCAATATCTTCGAGTTTTCCAAGATATTTCTGCCACACTCGGCGGCACTTACCGTTCCTCCATGCCCAATTCGAGTAGTAGTAATAGACATTGCCGTTAACCATCTTTCGCTCTAATCGCTCCATGTTCACCCCCCTCGTTTATGTTAACATTTTAGGGCATAGGAAGAATCATGTCAAGGCTTTTGAAGCTTCTTTTAGAGGTTCTAATTTAGGGCATAGCAAAGAATGCGTGGAAAGCCGTTGTTGATGACGATCACAGGGTTTTATGTGGTGGTAACTAGGAAACTCGGGCTAGGACTTTAGCCGTATTCACGAAAAGCACAGAATAACCGGTCAGGCAGGCTGACCTAGCAATGGTTTTTGCTATGCGGCTTTTTCCGAGCCCTGGTTTGCCAAGACAGAGAATATTGCGTTTTTCTTCAATGAACCGGCACTCGCAGAGTTCTTTTATTATATGCGGGTGCAGTTGGGGCCTGATAGTAAAGTCGAATGTTTCAAGATCTTCCACTGTTCCGACTTTCGACCT
>JAUSBW010000245.1 GCA_030651815.1 Methanoregula sp. | reverse complement strand
TGAAGGGAGTTTTAGAGAGTTAACGTATTCTGGAAAGGAACCGGGGGTTTATCTGAAATTTCTGAATTATCTGGTCGACATGGAAAATAACAAAATCTGATTTCGGGATCTGAATCATTAATGAGGGTTTTAGCTTGGGCTGTCGATATTTTGACCGATTTGTCACTTTGTTGAGGTTTTCTTCAGTTTGTATTCTCGTTTTCACAGTGATTGATGCTTGTTTTGTTGTAACTACAAGTGTCTGACTTGCATTTCTCTTTGTCAATGTCCGACTTGTCTAAAATTATGGGAAAATTATCGGAAGGGTTTGAAATATGCGTTAAATCAGCCCAATGTGGAAAATACTCGTTTTAATCCGTATTTTTGTTGAGCGCGGACACCATTTTCACTGATCAAAAAATTGCCTTCGTCCGTTTGGCAAAAGGAGCCCCTTTTGGGTTCATTCGACATCACCCCTCGTTTTGGGCGTTAGGGAGATGTCGATCCTGAATGGTGCATGCCGCGACTTCTCTTCATTTTTTCACCTCAAAATTTCCGGATTGTATTCCGGCACCGATGTCTTTTAAAAAAAGCATGATCGGTAGATACGCTTTGTTGTTGAAAGGCTCCACTTTTCAAACCGGGGCGACCATTCGGTTGTCAATGGATGTATTAATACACCGGATAGAAAAGGACTGCGACCCTCCGGTTCACAGTCGGTTCACTTTCCTGTCCCCATCTGCCACACGCCACATTCCTTTCGGCACCGTCATCTCAAACCTTGCGCCTTTCCCTGGCTCACCGGTCTCTCTGATAGTGATGCCCGTGATGTTGAGGATCTCCCGCGAAAGGGCTAAACCAAGACCGGTATTCTTCCCGAATCCACGGTCGAAGATCCTCTCCTTGTCAGCAGCAACGACACCCTCGCCATCATCCTCGCATACAATCAGATGGTTATCACCGGATTCCTGAATAAAGAACCGGATGGTTGTAATCTTCCCGCCATATCGCACAGCATTGTCCATCAGGTTGTAAAAGACCTTGACAATCAACGGGTCCGCGAACACTTCTGTTCCGGTAGGGTGATCGTTTTTCACACGGACCTGTCCGAGCGGGGCCTGCTTTACCGCTGTCTTAACGAGTGTACGGGTGTCCTGCCATGCGGGAGAGGTTATGCCGATCGCCTCGTATTCTCTGGTGAACCGGATCATGGCAGAGATTCGCTCCGCAGCGGTTGTCATCTTCTGGAAATACTCGTTATGAGTGGTATCCGGCTGTACCTCTTTGAGAAGGGCAAGATATCCCTGCAGTACCGTCAGCTGGTTGTTGATATCGTGCCGGGTGATGGAAGAGAGGAGCGTGAGTTTCTTATTGGCCTGTTGCAGTGCCTCTTCTGCCCGTTTGCGCTCGGTGATGTCACTGTCAGAACCACGGTACCCCATAAAGTTGTTGAATTCATCAAAGATCGGTATACCATTGGTAGACATCCATACGATCTGTCCGGTTTTCGTTCGCTGGGCACGCAGGAAGTTATGAAAAATACTTCTTTTGGCGAAAGCCCCGGAAATCAAGACAACAAACGCTTCACGCCCCTCATTGGGGTGTAAGTCGTAAAAGTGCATATTACCAATGAGTTCGTCAGGCCGGAATCCGAGAATTTCATAGGACGCATGGCTGACGTACGTGTAGAGTCCTTTGGTGTCCACCTCCCAGACCATCTCACGACTTTGGCTGGAGATCTGTTCGAAACGATCGTGACTCTCCCTCAGTGCCTCCTCCACCCTTTTCTGTTCAGTGATGTCACGGACAGCCGCGATATGAAAGGGGCGACCGTTCCGGATAAAAAACCGCCCGATGATCTCAACCGGGAAAACGGTGCCATTGTTCCGGCGATGATAGCGCAGGGGCACCCTTATTGCACCCTGAGGTGTTTCGGTTGTGAACTTCTGCGTATCTTCGCTTTCCGCAGATAGATCAGTATTTTTCATCTTGAGGAGGAGATCCCGTGAATACCCGTACATTTCACTTGCAGCAGTATTTGCTTCAAGTATTGCGCCGGTTTCATTATCAATGAGGAAGAGTGCATCGCCGCCAAGTTCGAAAAGTTCGGCATAGAGGACTTGAGGTGCTTTTGCCATTATGCACCATTCCCTGCCATAAGCCACATACTTTTCGGCACTGTGATCTCGAACCGTGCTCCTTTCCCCGGTTCCCCAATTTCGCGGATTTTTATGCCGGTGTTCGAGATGGTCTCTTTTGAGAGGAACAGTCCAGGACCCGTATGGTTGCTAAACCACTTCTGGAAGAGTTTTTTCTTATCCTCTCCAGTAATTCCCACTCCGTCATTACAATAGATGATGACCAGTACAATGGCAAGCGTGAGAATATCGAGGTCCATACCATCCTCCCGTGTTCCCTTTTTTCACCGTGCAGGGAAATACCTGTTGTATTAAATCAGACGCCATTTATCCTGCAATCGTTAATCAGCCTGTTGTCCGGCATGAGATCACACCGGCAAAACATACCGGCCCAATACAAGCAAATCCTGCAAACTCACTTCACTAATTGTGTGGCCAGACAGAGATGAGGCCGTCCGGTCACTAATATCACGGTTGGAATTCCGGCTCGCCCCGGCACAACGGCTTTGCTAAATGTCTCCGGGCTGTTGGCGGCACTTCATACCACCCCGTCTCCAGCGTGCGGGAAATCTCCTGCACCTCCGGCTCCATAGCCCGGCCATCGCACTTCTTGCATTTGTACCCTTTCCCTTTCCCGTTGCTGGTCATCCGTTTGTTGCACGAGGTGCAGAACGGCGGGCGGGTGATCGTGGGCCGGGCAAGCGAGACGATCCGGATCTTCTCTAAGTTAATGCTCCCCTTCTTGAAACTACCCACTGCGATTACCTCATCGCCCGGCACCAGCTGCCGGATGATGTGGCGGAAATTCTTGGTCGGCTCATAGGCCATGCACTGCACTTCAAAATTCCCGTCTTTCATGATGAACGAGACATGCCCGCCCACCTTTGTCATCGGTATGCCGATCACCACGCCCGGCACAAAGTAGGAGAGCAGTTCGACCAGCTGCCCGATCTTTCCCGGCAGCAAATGGGCGTCCGTTCCCTGGTTGGTGACATATATTTGTTCAATGCCGGACGGCTCGGACATGATGTGCTGCCGGGCTGCCATCACCCATGCCGGATTCTCGCCCCGGATGCCGAACAGCACCGGGTCCGGTGTGTGCGGAACACAGACCACTACATCGTTTACAGTGTCCACAGTGTCCCACGTGTGCGGGAACGTTGCCGATTCAGCGGCAAAGAGGCTGTCCCGGTCAACCTCGCGGGGTGTTCCCCAGTGTTCCGGCTGGCGGTATACGAGAATTTCTGAAGTGCGATCCTTAAGTTCGCTTGCGACAGCCGCAGTTGCCCCGATCAGACCGCGCCGGTTCTTGTAGCCCCGGTATCGTGCTCCGGCAGTGTCAAGGATGCTCACCGCTTCTTCAATCTCGCAGAAGTCTGTTACCGCTTTGTAGTAGAACGCAGGATCGAGTCGTCCATCCGTCACTACCACGCCGGGATTGGTATTCCCGCACGAAAAATCGGCAAGTTCCTCTACAGTCGCGCATGCGATCTCAAATGCCCGTTCTGCATCACCATCGACGTAAAGTGCGATCGCTGCATTCCCCCGCGTCTTCCACGTAACATTCGGGTTGAGCCGGACGAGCCGGGCTTCCTTAACCTGCATGTGTTTGTGGATGAGCCGACGGGCGAGAACGGCCCCAAGGTACGTCGTACACATCCCCTGCGGTGAGTCCGTATCATCGATCCCGATCAGCATGTCTATATTAATATTGGGCACGCTCTATCCATTTGTAACTGCATGTCCCAGGACCGCCAGCTTCAGCTGGTCACCAGCGTAATGATCACCGCAGGCTTTGATGTCTCCGAGCGGTTCACCATCCGCCCACGGAGCTTTGATCTCATGGCCCGTAACCACGGGACGTTGCTGGTCATCAAAGTGGTCTCTCATATCGATTCCGTGAGCGATGAGGTGGCATTCGATCTCGAATTGATCTCGCGGCATCTTGGGGGTGTCCCGCTCATCGTGGGAGAGCGCGCCCGGGACGCAGAGCTGGAGCGGGGGGCCGTCTATGTCCGGTATGGTATCTATGCGATCAGTCCCTCGACGCTTTACGATTATTTTGTCGAGAAGATTCCCCCGCTGGTCTATGCCTCACCCGGTGGGTTATATGTAAACATCAACGGAGACGCACTCAAAGATCTCCGGGAGCGACGGAATATGTCACTTGGGGATATGGGGCTGGTGCTCGGCGTATCACGGCGCACCATCAGCAAGTACGAAAGCGGTATGGGTACCACACTGGATGTGGCGATCCGGATTGAGGAATTTTTTGACACGGGCGTTGTGGAGTCAATAGATCTCGTCAGGCACGAACCCCCTAAAGTGATGGAACCAGAGCCGGTCAAGAATGAGGGAGGAATTGCAAATCCTATGGAGTTCTTAGAACAAATCGGTGTGCACCTGCATACACTTCACGGCGCACCGTTCCAGGCGCTCCTGACATTTGAGAAGCACACGATCCTCACGGGTTACGGCACCGCGCAGAAAGTTGTTAAAAGGGCCGCACTTATCGGCAACATCTCCCAGATCGCAAAGAAACATGCGATGTGCGTGATCACCGATTACCATAAGCAAAAAAAGATCGGAAAGACGCTAGTGATAGGTGAGGACCGTCTCCACAGGATTGAGGATGGCTTTGAACTTCTCGACCTTCTGGGCGACTGACTTTTTTTAGATCATGTTTATATAGAACCACAAACCAATTTTAGTGCTAAAAGTGGTGAAATTTATGTCACAACAACTTGGAGGACAGCAGATTCTAATTCTCAAAGAAGGCAGCACCCGTACCCGCGGCCGCGACGCTCAGGGTATGAACATCACCGCCGCAAAGGCAGTGGCAAGTGCAGTCAGGACCACGCTTGGTCCAAAAGGTATGGACAAGATGCTCGTTGACACCATTGGCGACGTAGTAATCACAAACGACGGTGTCACGATCTTAAAGGAAATGGACATCGAGCACCCGGCCGCAAAGATGATGGTCGAGGTTGCAAAGACCCAGGACGATGAAGTAGGCGACGGTACAACCACCGCAGTCATCATTGCCGGCGAACTCTTAAAGAAGGCAGAAGACCTCCTCGAACTGGACGTCCACCCGACCATCATTGCCGCAGGCTACCGTCAGGCAGCTGAGAAGGCCCAGCAGCTCTTAAAAGAGATTGCCTTCGATGTAAAAGTCAGCGACAAGGCGATGCTCAAGAACATTGCAGGCACCGCGATGACCGGCAAGGGCGCAGAGGCCAGCAAGGACAAGCTCTGTGACCTTGTTGTCAAGGCAGTGACCATGGTCACTGATGCTGACGGCACTGTTGACATCGAGAACATCAAGGTCGAGAAGAAGACCGGTGGCTCGATCGAGGACTCCGAGATTGTTGAAGGAGTACTCATCGACAAGGAACGCGTCCACCCCTCGATGCCAAAGAAGGTCACCAATGCAAAGATCCTTCTCTTAAACGCAGCAGTCGAGTTCAAGAAGACCGAAGTCGACGCAGAGATCAACATCACCTCTCCCGACCAGCTTCAGGCATTCCTCGATGAGGAAGAGCGCATGGTTAAGGATATCGTTGACAAGATTGTCAAGAGCGGCGCAAACGTCCTCTTCTGCCAGAAGGGCATTGATGATATTGCACAGCACTACCTTGCAAAGGCAGGACTCTTTGCAACCCGCCGTGTCAAGAAGAGCGACATGGAAAAGCTTGCCCGTGCAACCGGTGCAACCCTCGTCTCCTCAATCGATGCAATCTCCAAAGAAGAGCTCGGCAAGGCAGGGCTCGTTGAGGAGCGCAAGGTTAGCGGCGAAGACATGACCTTTGTTGAGCAGTGCAAGAACCCCAAGGCAGTCTCGATCATTATCAAGGGCGGCACTGAGCACGTAGTCGACGAGCTTGAGCGCGCTATCCACGATGCACTCCGCGTCGTCGGTGTTGTTGTCGAGGACAAGAAGGTCGTTGCCGGTGGCGGTGCACCCGAGACCGAGCTCTCGCTTCGTCTCCGCGAGTACGGCGCAACCGTTGGTGGCAGGGCACAGCTCGCCATCGAAGCGTTCGCATCAGCACTCGAGATCATCCCGCGAACCCTTGCAGAGAATGCAGGACTTGACCCCATCGACATGCTCGTCGAGATCCGTGCAGCTCACGAGAAGGGCAAGAAGAGCCACGGCTTGAACGTGTTCGAAGGCAAGGCAGTCGACATGAAGGCAGCCGGTGTTGTCGAGCCGCTCCGCGTCAAGACACAGGCAATCTCCTCTGCAGCAGAAGCAGCTATCATGATCCTGCGCATTGACGATGTCATCGCCTCGTCCAAGAGCCATGCACCCGAAGGCGGTATGCCGCCGGGCGGTATGGGTGGAATGGGCGGCATGCCTCCGGGCATGGGCGACTACTAAACCATTTTTTTAAAATATTTTATCCTTTTTTCCAGACGTTTTCCTGCAGTCGGGATTATCCATTTATCTTTGTTTTGACAGGGTCAGGATACCTTGAGGTATACATTCTGGCATTAAAAAAAAGAGAAGGGAATGAATTTATGCTGTTGATGTGGGAGTTACGGTAGGATTACCGACTAACAACTCGCCTTTCCTGACAATGATCATACAGGTTGCATTCGAGTAGGTGTCGATAATATCAAACGTGCCCTCATTCGCACCGAAGGTGTAGTCTACTTGGGAACCTTTCACGAAATCCCCTGAATTGAACATGCCTGCGTGAGTGCCCGTTGTCTTGATCGCATGGACCGTTGCATCATCATTGATCCACGTGATTCCGGTTCCCGGCAGGACAGTGAGTACCTGGGGGACAAATGAATTGTTCCGGATATAGATCGTGGTGATCTTGGTCGAGGGCGTCATGACCGGCTTGGGAGTTGGCGGCACGGTTGTTTTCATCGTTGCAATTTCTGAAGTAACAACTGGGGTCACTTCCGGTGTCGATACTACAGTAGGAGCAAATGTTGCTTCTGTTGGTGGTACGGTTGGAACCATGGTTTGTTCAGGTGTAGTTACTGCTGCGGGCTGTGCCGGCTGGGTACATCCACTGATCATCGCAAGGACAATTACCAGAATGAACAATCCAATGAATTTCTTCATAGAAATTACATTGTTATCGCCTTGTAATTAAATTTACTGAAAAAATTGAGACCGGTTTTGTTGCAGCACAAAGAATTGCTATCTGCCTGTCGTATTCGGTCCGTTTATGGAACATTTTCTTAAACTGCAGACGGCAACAACTGTTTTTAATCCGTCAAAAAGTTGCCCTGCAACAGATTTATGAACCCGGACGCATCCAGTATCTCTCATGAGCGACCGGTTCATCTTTACAAAATACCGCACGGACTGTTATCACTGCAAACAGATGGCAGACCAGATTATCAAGGCGGTCCCCAATCAGGCTCAGGTAGCGTGTGAAAACTGCGGGGCGACCCGGGTCTTTGTCCCGCGGGTACATGATGTGGCAAAGACGGGATTATACACGAAGATAGGGTGCTATGATCTCTGGGAACTTGTCGAGACCGCAGAGTGCAGACATTGTCATGTTACCGGCCCGCATGATCTTACGATTGGATGCAGGCACTTTACGGTCCGGTGCCGGAACTGCGGGTTCACCCATTTCTATAAGTCAGATATCGAATATATGGCCAAGGATGAACTGAAGGTCGGGTAAGCCGGAACTTTCAGACTTTACGATGCGGGACGGGACTTGCCCCTGCGTCGAGGGACTTGGTTCCGTTGAGCGTCAGATCCCACTCCCGCAGGACACAAATATTGAAGTGATACACCCTGAATTGCCCTGTTTTTCAGGCCCCCGGAAAAAATGACCTTGATAACGGGCTATTTGTTGGCGAAAGTCACATCAAACGGGTAAAACACAGGGTAAAAATAACCTCGATTCCAGGGTCTTTGGCGGTCTTTTAACGAGGGGCATTCCTGCCGTATTTTAGCAAACGGGGCGACATTCAGGCACATTTTTTACACGCAGCGAATCGGGCGGTTTTACGGGGTTTTCCGGACCGTGACCGGGTAAACGGAGCCCGATTTGAGCGTATTTTTCCTCAGGGTCCATACCCCCTGATTCCAGGTATCTTCGATGAGGGAGAAATAAGGGGATAAATCATCTCACACTTCATCCCCGTAATAATCCCCACCACCTGCTGAGCCGTCACCGGGTCTACAACCCGGACCAGTACCAGCCCGACCATCGCCACGAACAAGATTCAGAATGCTTTCCTTATCATCTCGTTTTTACCGAACATATCGTTCACCGCGTCGGCTTCATCGCCCGTTGGATTAATTTTGGCAGGAACACAAACGGCGGAAGGAACAAAGACCGCAGCACCGATAGACGCAAGGGTGATCTCTGCCAGGGAAATTTTAATGAAAACTTTTTTGTAACTTTTCAGGGTATTGCTGAACAGTTACGATTATTTAATAAAAATCTGCATCACCATTCCACGTCACAAAAAACGGATAAACTGAATGAACCGGACGAGCCGGCTCCCACTCCCTGCGTTAAACAGCCGGAGTCTGCATCTTCGCAGATCTTTTTAGTCAACCATCCTCCTGAATGTATTACTCGTTGAACTTTTTGTATAACCGGTTTGCTGCGAACTGGAAGATAAGAATGAACACGATGAGCATCACGATGTCGACGAGCGGGTTGAAGTACGTGGTTCCGGAATATGCGGCGTGGATGAGGTCATTCCCGTACGTGAGGGGCGAGAAGTACACCGCGAACTGCCCGTAGGAGGGGATCGACTCGATCGGGATGAAAATACCGGAGATGAAGATAAGTGGGAGCCGGACTACGTTGAGCATCGACATGATGTCGCCGGGGCTCTCGGTTGGGTACGAGGCGAAGAGGGTCCCCATCGTGGCAAAGCAGAATGACGTAAGCAGGATCCCGATGATGAGCGGGGCTGCGTTTAGGATCGGGATCCCAAAGATAACGATCCCCGCGATGAACGGGACAAACGCTATCCCGATGCTGTACAGGAAACCGCTCAGGCTCTCGCCAAGGACTACGGCATGCAGGGAAACGGGGGCAGAGATGAGCCGGTCGAAAGTCTTCATCCGCCGCTCGATCGGGATCGAGACTGGTTCGATGGACGATGCCGAGAAGAGGATCGTGATCGCGATAAGGCCGGGGATCATGACCGAGGGCTCCGCGGGTCTCCCGACCGCAAATGCGAGGAACATGAAAAGGGGAAAGAGCATGCCGGAGACGATGATGTTCGGCTTGAGATAGTAGATAATCATATCCTTCTTTGCGATCGCCCACGCCGCGATGAACTCAACCCGAAGCTGCCGGAACCATTCCGCCTGCTCAGTCAACGGTCTTCACCCCGTGGTGTCGGATCTCAAGGCCGGTCAGTTTTATGAAGACGTCTTCAAGGCTCGGACCGTACGTGTTCACGCCGATCACCCTGGTATTATGTCTCTCTGCGTATGCCATGACGCCGGCGATAACGGTCTGGGGGTCTTCGGTGATGAGCCGGAACTTGTCCCCCATCTTCCGCACTTCGCTCACGGTCGCAATTCCGCGGAGGCCTTCCCACTGGTGCGGGACCGGGTCGAGCGCGATCTCGACCGACTGGACGCTCTGGATTGTTTTTTTCAGTTTTTCGGGAGAGTCGATCGCGGCGATCATGCCCCGGTTGATGATCGCGACCCGGTCGCAGGTGAGGTTTGCCTCCTCGATGTTGTGGGTCGTGAGGAAGACCGTGACACCACGGGCATTGAGGTCACGGATGACGTCGCGGATGATAAGGTTGCTCTGGACGTCGAGGCCGGATGTGGGTTCGTCAAGGAAGATGAGGCGGGGATCATTGATAAGCCCCATCGCGAGCGTGAGCCTCCTCTTCATGCCCTTCGAGAACCCGTTCGTCTTGTCTTCCCTCCGCTCCCACAAGCCGAAGAGCTCGAGGAGATCCTGCCCCCGCTTCTCGCGCTCAGCCTTCCTTACATCGTAGAGTTCCGCAGTGAACATCAGGTTCTGCCATGCGGTGAGATCGGTGTAGATGTTCGAGGTCTCGTGCACGATCCCCATCTGTTTCCGTGCGGCAATCGTCTCTTTTACGATATCTTTTCCGAAAATTTTCGCGTCTCCGCACGTAGGGACTGTGATGCCGGTCAGGATCCGGATCGTGGTCGTCTTCCCGGCACCGTTAGGGCCGAGGAACCCGAACGTCTCGCCTTTGGTAACAGAAAAGTTTACATCATTGAGTGCGACCAGCTGCCCGAAGTGTTTGGTGAGGTGCGAAACCTCTATTGCATTCACGGTATCATCCTTAAAATCACGCTGCCTGATTTGTACCTGTGATCCGATAATTGCGGTCATTCATGTTAATGATACCGAACATTCCGAAATACCCGTTCTAGGTGAGATTGTGTGCAAGACCGGACTGTCGTACCGATGCCCGCATGGTCTGGCTTTCCGGAACGGGAGAGTAGGAGGATCTGTCTGTGGCTGAGCGGGCCATGGAGGCGACGAGTGTTTTTGCCAATCCCTTTTTGATCCAACTCCAGCGGTTTTAAACCTATGGCGTCATTATAGGGTTAGATGATTCAAGTTTTAAAAACCAATCTTCAACAGAAGAACCATCTTCGAGTGAGGTTACAAATTTCTCTAAAACCTCAGCCCTTTTTACATCAGAGCGTATCATCTCTTTGCTTGCATA
>JAUSBW010000242.1 GCA_030651815.1 Methanoregula sp. | reverse complement strand
GTCGAAAAAAGGACAGCTTGATGCTGATAAAAACCTTGATCCCAGGAGCCTTTCTCAATACGGGTGCAAAGCATATCCTGCAGTGCCGGACACTATGAGCAGTCGTCTTATTTCCAACAATGATGCCGGTCATTGCCAGATAGTAGTCAAAGACTCATTCGACGTCAAACAGGAACAGTTCATTCAGGATGCCTCCCTTCGTACAGCATTGACGGCGATGAGAGGACAGAGTATGAAAAGGCTTCCCGAGATCCCATTCAGCCTTGTCCCGGAGATGAAGCATTTTGAGATCCGGCGCGGGCTCATCGATATCGTTCTTCAGCTCTTCGCTACAAAATCCCAGGGCAAAACGCCGATGCAAATCTGCGAGGATGGGCTTGAGCGACTTTTTGAATTAACTACGGCCACTACCCGTCAGTCACTCATCGATAAGATCAAACCTGAAATGGATGTCCTTATGAGAAACGAGCTGGCCGGGTATCTTGAATTCAAAGACGGGAAGTACCGTGCGACAGAAAAATTCAAGGAATACCCGAAGACCCGGCAGGCAATCGCTGCGAAGTTGCAGGAGTGGGCGAATCCGACACAGCGGACGATGGCGGATTTTTCAGGGAAAAAATAATTTTTTTCGATACGATTAATCAAAAACCGATAACGATTTTTGTGAAATTTACTCTCCCAACACTTTCAACAGCGCATCTCTCGGATCCGTGTAATAAACCACCGTCAACCGTGCCGCCAGATCATCCGACATCTCATTCATCTGTTTACGGCTTGATACCGGTAACACAATTGTAGTGGCTCCCTTTTCCGCAGCGAGCTCTGCCATGTCAAGAGCATTGTAAACCGGTTCAAGTGTTCCGCCCACACTCATCCCCCCGACAATGACAAAACCACCTTTCAGGTTTTTCCGTAATGCCGCAGAACAAATTGCAAGAAGGATCGGTATGCCAAGGCAGGATGCCCCACTTACCGGACTCAATGCTCGGATCTGAACCGCGAACTCGTTTGATTTCGGGTCATGGTCACCAATCAATCCCTTACTTTGTGTATAAAGGACCTGCTCAGCTGCACGAATACTCTCGCGAAGTCCCGACGGAGCTTTGACATTGATGAGCCGGATGGATGAACCCGGTGTTGCTGTTACTTCAATCTTGTAAAGTCCGTTGCCTTCGTTTTCTTCCCCCGGCCCAATAGCCCAGATTTGGCCCGGGGGCAATGGTTCCGGACTTACAGTGTTTTCGCTGTGGAGTTCCGGTGTAGAAACATACTGTTCGATCCCATCATCGCCAATGCGATAGCTGAACATGGTATTGCGGAACTCAGCGGAGCCGATCCGTTTCTGCTGCTCCTTCACTCTCCTGCGGCATTCGAGGGCAATCCGAACCGCCCATTCCAGGTCTTCATCGGAAATTTGCATTTCACCGGAGGGGTACATGAGTTTAAGGAGACCATCAACGGTTTTCATGGTTGCTCTCCGGTCGCGCCCACTGAGTGCATCCCCAAGTGAGAGTCGATCTACAATCTTTGGCAGGCGGCTCTCATTTCTTAACTGCCTCCAGCTCTCGCTCAAAAAGTCGCTGACCAGCCCGTAATGAGAAGTCATCATGTTCGGGTGGATCTTCGGGTAATCCCAACCGGGGATATAACTATGAATCCGATCCATGAAAGCAGAATCATCGCGGATCTCCGGGGGCAGAGGTCCGAAGAGATGCCCGATCCGTTGCTGGTGCTCAACATCAACTTCGAAGTTTCCGAGCATGACAATGCCACCTTCCGCACGAATACTCTCTTTCCCCCGGCTGAACTCCCCGCTCTCCATGTAACCTTTCATGATGTTGACGCCATCTTTCTGATCAAAACTGATGCCCGATACTTCATCGAAACAGACGACATCATACTGGCAGACGAGCCCACGCTGTCCGTTGGAATTATTCACAAACATCTTAGCGACGGTTGCTTTCCCACCACTCACCAGATGTGAATATGGACTGATCTGCTGGAAGAGGTAACTCTTACCGGTTCCTCGCGGGCCGAGTTCGATACAATTGTACCCCTTCTCCACAAAGGGAATCATCCGGAGGAAAAGGACTGCCTGGGCACGAGGCGAAAGCGCTGAAGGTTCGATACCCACGCTTCGGATAAGAAAGTCCTTCCACTCGTTACTTGACATTTCTTTTCTGCCCCGTGCAATGTCGGAGATGACCTCTCGTTTGCTCATTTGTATCGGGCGCAGACTTGTGATGGAAAACGGGCGGGCATTCTTTCCTTCACCTTGCGATGTCGATGCGGCAGATGCGCCATAGGTCAATTCGATCTCGGCATAAAATCCCCCGGTCAGCATCCGCTCGTTCTGGTAAACCAGTTCTGCCGGGATATACGCATCGTTGATGAGGAGCGTGGGAATGGTGGCAAGGAATGTATCGGATCGGGTATCAAGGCGGGCAGTGAGGAGATCAATGATTTTTATCGTGGATTGCTCTCGCGCTCTCGCTTTAAAAAGTTCGTTCTCTCCAGCACGGACGATCTTCTCCTGCAACTGGCGCTGGACGATCTCAAGTCCTTCCTTGATCTCCTTTTCATCAGTGGTTGCGCAATATTTTCCTATGAGAAATTCAGCAACATAGGTCGGGACAGGGAAGCTGCCCCTGAATTTTTGCGCGAGGTCTTTCCTTACCACATAGCCTTCAAAAGATTTTGTTACCGTTGTGTCCAGTCCGTCAAGGTCCGCCATATATCAATCACCGCCAATCCGTATTTCCCGCTGTGATATTACGTTCTTCCTGCCATCCAAAACAACCAGCCATGCTTTTTTACCTTCGAGGCTGTCATCAACAACAACCAGGGCAACATTGCCTTCGATATCAATCTGCTTGCCACCTGATGCACAACTGCTTTGGGCATCGGCTGGCTGCAACCGGATATCCGCAATATTTCCAACTGCTCCTTCAACTCTCACCCTGCATCGTAAACCCGCCCATGCCGTTTCTCCAATATCTATCCCGCCGCTTTGTCGCGATTCCCGTGAAACAATGATCTCCGGAACTACAACTTCCTGCGGACTGAGCCCGCCATGAGCGTAAATCTTCCCCTCTTCAAATGAGGTAATACCAGGAGCAAGGACAATCCGGACATTCCGGTCCCAAGACCACGGTACAACGGGATAATCCACGGCTGCATCAGGGCGGATCTGGGCATAGCGACTCTTCTTGATCTCGGTAAGTGCCGGTTTAAGATCGCTTTTAGGCAATCCTCCCGGCATGAGGAGCCATCCGTGATCAGTCACAATTTTCACCGTATGCCATCCGGCATCAAGAAGCTCAGTTACCCGGTTACAGATGCGTTTGAGTTCACGGTCAAGGACCAGGGGCAGTTCGATGCCTTTGCTGTGTCCTTCTTCATCAATATTTGCGCAGTCGGTCCATGCAGATTTTTGGGGATTTCCGGTATCCAGATCCGCAAGAACACAAAAACCCTTTTCCTCAAGGATAATTCGCAATGCAGTGAGATTTGCCATTGCACCGCTTCGGGTCTTTGGCGTCAGTTTCTCTCCTGCGTTCAGTTCCCCGGCTATGGGCATCACCGCAGGTTTCGCAGTTGAAGTCTCGGTTGGCAGGGTACTGAACCGATGGGACAGTGTACAAGAGCAGCCGTCATCGGTTATCATGCTACAGAGCCGGTGCCCGATGTCCATCCGCAATCCATCGACAAAGAGGATGGCTTCTCCCATGACCGGGTCTTGGTTCTCTTTGGTAAATTGCACCGGTGCACGCTTCCACTCTTTCTGGAATGCGTCAGCCATTTCGTTCAGCCATGCCGGATACAGAGCATTGATGACAACTGTTATCGCTTTCAAGTTGGTCTTATTTGTTCCCTGTTCAAGCGCCCGTATAACTGCATCGTCTGCTTTCCAGAGATTTTGAGTATAGCGCTCTGCCTGTTCTTCAACTGAGCCGCCGAATTTTGTTTCCTTGGTAATTTTTGCGAGAACGGCAAGATGCTCCAGCGCACGTGCAAGAGGGCTCTCTCCCATCTCCGCCCAGATCCATGTCCTGCGCTGGCCATGTGTCTTTTCCAAGTCAGCGATTTGGATACGGACATTATCAGGTGCAATATCAGCAAGACTGGTGATTACCAATGCAAGTTCCTTCTCCCGTGAATCGTTGAATTGTGGCCATGAGTCAGCGTAGGGTAACCATTTTGGTTGTTTCATATTGCGCAAGAGCTGGGGGATTTGGGGATAGGAAACAGGTTTTTCCTTGAATCGTTCCCAGACATCTGCCCATTTACCTGCCTGCATTCCGAGTTTTTCTGCTGCTGATGCAGCCCCGTCTTTTTCCGGATCGATTTCATACTCCTTTTTGCACTTCGCGCAGAATGATTTCCAGTTGCCGGCAGTTTTCATTGTCTGCTTTTCACCATCAGGTTCATTCATCCACTGGAGGATCTGCCGGGCCGGATCTGCGTGATGCAGGTCATCGAAAAATGCTGCATTCAATGGTTCTCTTGATTTAAGGAATTCAATAGATTCATCGGCAAGGACATTGGCAGCGTTCTTGATGGCCTCACGAGTCTCCGGCTCATCGTTGACTTTCAAAGAGAGCCCGCCCTGGCTGGTCTTGAGATAGGCAAGGAGTGTCCAGTCCCGTCCGTTCCGCTGGGACCATACCTCGCCGAGATACTGGAGCCCTGCGAGCGGTTTGATCTCATCGGGGCACTCTTCGAGATTGCGGAGTTGTTCGCGGGAGCAGCCGGGTAGGTAGATAATCGGGGTCTGTCCTTCCGGCAGGCTGGAATCGACTGTGCGGAAGACCAGGCTCCGGATATAGACGGCGGGGCCGGTAAGTGTGGATGGATTGTATTTACCGAACGTGACAATGGGAAGTGTTCCCCGCAGACGTGCGATAATTGGCTCCCACTCGCCGGTTTTGTCCGGGAAAATAACGAGACGCTGGGCGGTAACATCCTCCCGGTTGTAATCTGCCATTGCAGCGGTAAGCGATTCACGGACCCGGTCAAGGAATGTTTGTTTCATGTGTCTTACCGGATGGGAGCCAGATGTTCAAGTGTGTTCAGCCAGTGATCGAAGTGGAGACATCTCTTTCGTATGGTGCCAAGAGAGATCAGTTTTGCAATTTCATTGCCGTCAAATCTCTTATGAAAATTCGGATAGAGTGTCATCAGGCGTTTTGAGGGAGATGTTTCAGGATTGTCATCGATCAATTCAGGTGTACGGAATTTGTTAAGAATGCTGGAGAGATCTGAGATCCTGGATTGACCATAGGTCTGCATGTAATGATCAAGGATATTGATATCCGAGAATAGTATTGCCTCAAATTCATGGAGCTGAAGATAAGGAATAAACAACCTGTTTGAAATTGTACTCATCAATGCCATTTCAATGAGATGAATTTTTTCATATGCAGTCCCTGCAAGGGGGAGAGTATCCATTCCAGGAAAATCCCGGGGAAGTCCATAATAATCAAACATCGTGGTCACATACCGGTTCCTGCCATGTAAAAGACGCAGAAGAACAGGTCGTGCCTGGGCTTCAAACGAGGTGATCCCGCCGCGGAACGTTCGCTCACGTATGGCTGTTGGTATGATGGAGTACCAGGTGTCGATTCCTTTTTCCCACAGGTGGGGAGCGATGATGTCCCGGACAAAGGTCGCTTCGGTCTGCCCTTCGACAAGGATGAATACTTTGGTCCGTTCCAAGCAGATCACCAGCCCGGTCGTATGTTGAGAATGTTCATTGCCCAGAGATTTCCAAGGGTGTAATCTTTAAGCCAATGTTCGAGTTCGTCCATATCCGGACGGAAGATGGTGGTGTTTCCATCGACCCGGTCAACGATGAGGATCTCATCCGGGTTGAAACAGTCGAGCAGGCGTTCTGACTGGGTGGTGATGATCAGCTGCGAGCGAGAGGACGCATACCGTATGAGGTCACCAAGGAGGTTGATGGCGGAGGGATGAAGCCCGAGTTCCGGTTCATCGATCAGGATCAAGGAGGGGATCTCCGGCTGCAACAGGAGGGTTGCAAGACAGATAAATCGCAGGGTGCCGTCCGACAACTGGTGGGCGTAGAGGGGAAGGTCGCATCCCGTTTCCCGCCATTCGAGGCGGATATACTCCGGGTTGTCCAGGGTTGGTCGTACGATAAAATCGTCAAAGAACGGGGCGACTAACCGGATCGTGTTCCGTATCTTCTCGTACTGCGGCAGGGCAGTCTTTTTCAGGAGATAGAGGATGGCAGCGAGGTTTGAGGCATCCTGCCGGAGGGATACGTTGTCATTGATCCGGCAGGTCATCCGGACCGGTGCGGTCTCACTGGTGTCATGGAAATGATATGTTTTACAACTCCTGATAGAATCAAGAATCTTTTGCTGGGTCGTGGCATCAGTGAATGCACCGGGTTCTGTCAAGCGGGTCTCGCTGTAACCTTTGTGATCAGCAAGTGTGTAATCAATATCAAATATCGAGGGTTGTTTCTCCTTATCTGTATCCCTGAATATCGATTCTCTGTTAAAGATCAGTGTATCTTCTTCGGTAGGTTCCCATGCAGCGAGATACCCGATGTGATCAAATGTGAGCCGGGTTCCTGCAAGTTTCGTGTTTTTTGTGCCATAATGGAGCAGTGTGTTTGCCCTGCCCCGTTTCAGGACTGCCCTCTGGAACTGCCGGCTCGCGATCTCCTGCATGAGCGAAAACAGTGATATAAAATTGGATTTGCCGGACCCGTTTCCGCCAATGAGGACATTGATCTGACCGAGCTTGATATCAACTCTGTCTATTGATTTGTACCCACGGATTTGTATCCGGTCGAGTGTTGTCATGAATGAACTCCCTTCTTCTCAACTATGATTATATTCATAACCCTGTTATCTAATGTGACGTTTGTTTTTTGTGGGCTGTTTTTTTTGAATTGTTGTGAGGCAACGGATGGTAACACTTCACAGTGGAAATCCATGATCTCAGTGGGAAGCGGTTCATTGACAAGTACAAGGAAATTTTGGTTCATCATTCATCCCTCTTTTCTCTCTTTTCATTTTCATTTTTGTTAATCATTACATGCCCCTTCAAGTAATTGACTGATTTGATGGCGTAGCTTCTCATTACGTGGAATATCAATCACCCCAAAACCCATGAGGTTTCCATTATCCGAACGTCGCAATGCAGGGAAAATATATTTATTGAATAGCCGGACACTCTCCTCTCGCTGTCTTAATCGGTTCATGGTAATACCCGCAACATAATCAGCCAATTGAATTCCGACACTCTGGTTGGATTGTTCAAAATGGAGACAATCCTGAATGCACGAATACTCTTTGATAAAATCCCCGGAATGATAGATCGATGAATATGCCTCACACAAGGCTTTGTCTTTCTTCTCATTTATTGAATCGAAAAAGATTACCGCTAAATTTTCCTGATCTGATTGCAGCTCCATCTGAATTCTTTGCATTATTTTTTGCAGATGGGTTTGCAATATATTTTTTTCATGTAACGGGTTACATATCCGGTTATCGGTAATCGTGATAATTATTTGAAAAAAATCGAGATTCCTTAATAAGATAAGGGCATTCTCTACAAAAGTAACAAGTGAGTTCTCATCATAAAAACGCTCCATTAAAAATGCGATATCTTTGTCTGGTTTTTTACCATTTTCCTGGCACCATTTTATTTTCCAGATATAATCCCATTTAATTTCTTCGTCGCGAGAAAATCCCCAATTCTTTTTTAATGTAAGGAACTCAGAATTCAAAATTTTCCAATCGTCCGCCAGCATCAGGAGGGTTGCACGCACATAGTAGGGATTCCGTTCCTTATTTTTCTCGGTTCTTTCAGTCTGATAATGACCGCTCTCATCCCCAAAAGCATAATAAATTGTCATATTTTACAAATATTCAGGACTTCTCCTGCACTTCATCCTCTCTCGCCTTCTTTTTCTCTTCTAATGAGAAATGGAGATCATTCAATCGCTCGGTAGTCCCGGAGCAGTTCGGAACCGGATCAGTTCCCCGATCCTTTCCCCACTTGATGTTCGGTGTCCACCGAAGCGCACCAGCCTCAATGAACGGACGGATGTTCATTCGCACACCATCGTTGAGGTCCGGCTCCCATCCGATAGCCTGCACACGGAGCGGCTTCCACCTCACGTAGATATCGAATGGCTTCTCACCTTCGAGAATCTTCTCCAGGTTCCCCTTGAGTGCTTCAGCGGCAGCAAGTCTCCGTTCAGCACCTGGCTTCTCCTGCTTGACATCATCCTTCTGTTGGGTGATCCAGTTGCCGAGGTAGGTATAGATCAGTTTCTGGAGCGTGTTGTGGTCGAGTTTGTGATAATTGACGAGAGCAGAGAACCCGTCTTTCGTCCCGTCCCATACCTGCCAGATAAACGGGCGTTGATGAAAGAGCTTGCTATGCGAGGCGAAAAACTCGTCGCGGAGGAATCCTTCCAGCCCGCCGCTCTTTGTGTAGCCGGCCTGCTTCAGGAGTTCCTCCTCCATTCTCGGGGACCATTTGCTCCCGTATGCAATAGAGAGGATACTACGAAGCCAGTCCCCCGCAGGGCGTTCGCCCCAGACCGGCGGGATGCAGACAATGCCGTCCTTGTCGATCAGGGCATCGAGCGGATCTTCACCGGCAGGTTGTTCCGGCCAACGGTATCCAAGCATGCGGGCGATGGCGACATGGAGCGGCTGTTTGCTGTCAACGATATTCCCCTTGAAGAGCCATTGCGTGGGGTCGTCGGAGTGTGGTTTGGGGAGTGGACCCATCTCTTCGGCGATTTTTTGCCAGTGGGGGAGATCGAAGGGGACTTTGATTAATGTTCCCTCTGTTATACTCAACGTCGGATCTATCTTTAATAAATTTTCAAGGTAATTTGGTGAAATCAAATAATAAAAAATTGGTTCAAGATATTTTTCTTCATGTGGAATTATTGCACCGATTGTTGTATCGAATTTTTGTCCCGAAAATAATGTAATATTTTTTGCCCCAGTTACATTAATTGTAAAGCCTTTATGATTCCAAGCTAAACGTCCTGCCTGCCATCCCCCACCGATTCGATTTTGAGATTTTAGGAGTTTAATGTAATCAAAATATTCCTGACCCCATTTAAAGAGTGAATGATATCCCCCAATAAAACAATTTGACTTGTTAGCGGTTTGGAAATATACCCAATCCCCTTGAATTTTTTCAATTTCCCAAAATTTTATTACATAATGTGGATTATCCGTTGTTCCTATTCCCTGAGCGGAATAACAATATTTATCAAGCATTTCGTTATTGTTTAGATTGGGGTCCATTCCGATTCTTGCATCAGGATTATTTAATTGGTCCTTTTGGCATAATCTTTTAAAATCGTACTCAAGATTTTTTGATTTTTCTTTTGATGATTTTGATTCAGAAAGATCAGCAGAAAGAAATACCGATTGCTTGGTCGCACTGTTATTTGTCAAAGTAACCAATGCAACTTGAACGACCGCACCGCCAATCGTTTCAAAAGCATTTGCTCCTAATCGTGCGACCGTATTGAATGTTTGATTGTTCAGATAAATAGTTCTTAAATTTTTATACGTAGTTAAGAATAGCCAGTTCTGAGGTGTAACGAGTCCATAAATTCCACCTTTTTTTACAAAAGAATTGCATCTCTCAATGAATGATGTCGCTAAATCAGTATTTGAATTAGGATATTTGATATCGCAATATTGCTGTAAAATACTATTTTGTTTTCGATACCCTAAAAATGGCGGGTTCGTCACCACAATATCATAATCTATCCGCCTCACATAAGATACCGCCTTCAACACACCGCTCGCCGTTTCCCCGAACGCCTCCGCCACAGGATCCCCAATCGCCTTTTCTTTCGCGAGCGCTGCATCGAGTTTCTGCATCAACATCTCATGCGGGACGAGCGTCCTCTCATCATGAATCTGGATCAGGCTGCCGAAGCTGTCAGCATTTTTAAAAAGATCAAAGTACTGCCCTAATGAATTCTCCAGCAAACCGTCACCTGCGGCAAGTTTAAGCCACTCGGATTTTTCCGCACGTATGGGCAGTCCCACACAAGCAAGGTTCGGGAGCGGGAGGTACTGTTCGGTGGGAAAGCCGGACTTCCATGCCTCCATTGCAACGGCAAACCCGGCGATCTGGATGCATCGGGGATCGATTTCAAGCCCGTGAAGGTTGTCCCGCACAATACCTTTGATGGCATCTTCATGGGATTCCCCCTCTTCAAGTCGCATCGCAAGCAGCATGTGAAACTCTTCGACAAGGAAATGTCCGCTGCCACATG
>JAUSBW010000232.1 GCA_030651815.1 Methanoregula sp. | reverse complement strand
CCCAGCCCGTTTCTATGGTCAATCGGCCACCCAAATACGGCTAAATATGACCTCTCATTTTCTGACGTGAAAATGTGAAAAAACCTGGAATTATTCCCTGTTTTTCGCGAATTATGACCTCTGGGTTTTGGTGCGTGAGGGGAAAGAGGTACAACGGGGCCTCCGGCGGGCTTTGTTGTACCAGTTTTCCCCACAGGGGATATTGACTTGTTACTTTTAATTCTCCGACGTGTGACGAAGTCCACTACCTGGAGCAGGAGAATACAAAAAGGTTGTTAGGCCTGAAGACAGGGTTTGCCGGGTTTTGGTAAAAATAAAAAAAAGACTTGAAAAAAATATTCAGAGTGATTTCTGCAAATCGAGAATTTCTTTTCCAATCTGTTTTACGGTTTCATTCTTAAGATATTTTTTCCGATTCTGGGTGTAATCGCCACTGCCGCAATCATTTTCAAGCAGCCATTTCCAGAGCGGAATACAGCGAATCTTTTCTTCCTGTGACTCGTAATCTTTGGTAAGGATCAGGAGCCCGCTTACCGTCCCGTCAAATTCCCCGGCAAATTCTTTAAGGCCTTCATATTCCCGTTCGGGAATCGCATCACTGTAGCAGACATTGATAGCCGTTAAGGTATTGTCGGAGGACCTGATGACAAAATCCACTTCCCGTTCTCCCTTCCAGTAATACGGGGTCAGGCCGGACCGCATCAGTTCCACAAAGACAAGGTTCTCGGCAAGTTTTCCCTCATCTTCAGAGAACCGGAACGAGACTGCGTTTCGCAGCCCGTTATCGATGCAATAGATCTTCTTGTTCTGCCGTGCCTGCGCCGAAAGCGAGTATGAAAAAGCCTGTACCTCAAAGAGGCACTTTGCCATGCCGGCAAAGTGGATATAATCCCGGACCGTTTCAATATCGATCCCGATCATCTCTTTTAAGCGACGGTATGAGTACGGGGAGGAGATGTTGGTGAAGAGATAATGGAGGAGACCTGCCAGGGCTTTCTGGTTCCGGACCACGTTCGTCCGGATGATGTCCCGGTACACAATGCTGTCGTAATACGCTTTGAGGTAATCCTGTTTCGTTCGTTCGTCCTGCTGGAGCACGACAATGGGAAAACCACCTTCATGGATGTATTGCCGGAGGCGGGTGGTGATGTCGTACTTTTGTGCTGCCCGTGTGGCGGCATCTTTGGGGGGGACAATGCCATGGAATCTGAGGTATTCTGAAAAATCCAGCGGGTAGACCGGGATGGAAAAGTACCGGCCCGAAAGCAGGGTGGAGACCTGTGAGTCCAGCAGGTATGAAGACGAGCCCGAGAGAATGATCCTGCACTGTTTGCGGTCGTAGAGGGTTTTTATCTCCCGCTCCCAGTTTTCTACAGCCTGTATCTCATCAAAGACAAGCCAGATGGTGCCTTTTGCCGCGACTTCCCGGCGGTACGTATCAACAGTTTCGAGCAGTGCGTTCTTCCGGTCTGCTACTTCCGGCTCATCGCAGTTGACAAAGAGGATATTTTTGGCCGGCACCTTGTTTGTCGTGATGAGCAGCCGGATGGTCTGGTAGAGCAGGGTGGTCTTTCCCGAGCGCCGGACTCCGCTGAGCACGATGATCTCGCCCGTCTTGAGATACCGCCGGATTGTTGCAAGGTACTTCTGCCGTTCCCTGCCGCTATCGAATGACTGGCCGCTCCACCACGGGTTCTGGTCTGCGAGCAGTTCGAAGAGCGTTGGCATACTAATGTGTAGGGTTATACCCCTCCATAAATGTTTGGTTGTGATGGGTTATAACCCGACATGTTCTGGCAATTGTGATGGGTTATATCCTATCATGTTTGGGGAAGCGGGCGGGCAATGACGCCGGAGAACCGGGACGGGTTTTTTTGTAAATGTATTCAGTTGAATAAAAAATGTATTCATTTTCCCTGTATGCAATTTTTTGACACGGACTCACTAAATGTGAACAATTTCCATATCAGAAAAATGCTCTTTGAGATACTCAACAAGCAATCTACGGTGACACTGTTCAGGTGTCGGTTCACTGCATAAGAAACAGTTATTTGCCAGATTATCTTTATTGAAGAGACTCACAACATTCCGTTTATTGATCAGTCCCTTGTATTCTTTTTCATATCCGGTCCAGTCAATTTCCTTATTCTGGTATTTCTTTAATAATTCTTCAGAAGGGGCACATTGGGGGATATGACGATACTCGATGTTGCAGATTTTTTTGAGAAAATATCTCAAATCATCCTCTTTGGCAAATGCAGCAAGCTGGGATTTATTGTTGAGACGGATATCCATTAACCTGGTTACACCGTTTTTGGTAAGTATATCAAAAAATTGTTCGGCTGATTTTTTTGTAAAACCGATTGTAAATACTTTCATCTGAACCTCAACATGAACTATGAAAAAAATGAATCCAATTGACGATTTACATCAGGCTTCGTTTTATTCGTTTTTCCATTGATATTAAACGCCACCTCTTTATTTCTTCGCCGGTACAACATTTCGTTGTCCATGTCATTATGCGATTTGTACATTCCCCGTAATTTTTTTTCCAAATCGCTGTTTGAAACAAGTGTACCAATAAGTTTACCATCAGTACCCGTAGTGCCCTCGAATACGATGTGATCAATAAAGACTCTTTTTTTTGTCAGTGCCTTTGATACTAAAACAAAACGGTGGCAGTCGAGGGGGTCCTTTTCTGAACACATCAGAGCTGCGGTTTTACCTGCATCGATAATCTGACAGACCTGATCGATACCTGCCTGAAAGATAGATCTCTGTTCTACTTTTTCATAGTCAACGGAACCCCGACTATCTAACAGGGCAGGATCGGTGTATCTTCCTCCAATCATATTCCCCAGATATTTGTATTCAATCCCTTCCCGTTCTAACCACGTTTCAAGATTTTCACGATTGAAATGAGGCATATAGGTGCTGACGGGGACGGTGCGAACATCAATAATGCACTTGATCTGAAATTTTTTTAATGTCTGAATAAAATCTTCAATAGGATGATTGGAGTGCCCTATAGTATAGCAATGGAGATCTTTTTGATCATTCATGGGGATTTTCCTGCATTCTATTATTTGATATAATTTCCTTGACACTATATCTTGTTGATTCCTTGAACGTGCAAAGCTCAGTAACCTCTGTTTTTCCTAGTATTCTGTCAGCATCACTCAGTGTCACGGATCCAATCTCCATGAACACTTGTGGATACCGTTGTTTGAATGCTTCAAGATCCAACTGGCGAATACTTGTTGTTGAACTCTGAAGGATATAGTTTCCTTGCTGCCGTATCTCCGTTTTTTTTACATGTTCGAGTAAACTGTTTTTAAGGAAGTTCAGTTCCTTGAGTTTATTATTCATGCCCGAGATCTCTTGGTTAATATGAAAAATTTGTTCCAGGGCATTATTGGTATCAGAGTCATGCATATTATCAGGGGGTGTAATTTCGACTCCGTTTTCTTCACAAAAGGTTTTGATTGCAGAGGTAAAAATCAGACCATATTTTTCTAATTTTTTCTCACCGACCCCATCAACATTCATAAAATTTTCCAGATCGCAGGGACGTGTTTGGGCCATTTCTCTCAAATTTTTATCCCAAAAAACCACATACGGCGGGACATGGTCTTGATCTGCAATCGATTTGCGCAAATTTTTCAATTCCAAAAATAATTTTTGTTCGTAATTCGTAGTGACACGATTCAATTGAGGTATGGATCTATTTGTTGCATCCCGTTCAGGAGTTGGGAGCGTTCCCGAAGTGTCACCCGGTAATGTGCTATTGCTGCTATTTGCTGGAGAAATGACCGGTTTTTCTTCGGCATTCCCCTGCAATTCATTTTCTGAATGAATGATCCCTACAACCAATTTATAGTGGGAATTCATTGGTTCAAACAATTGCCCGACACCCAAAGTAACAAAAGAGTCAGGAATTTGTTTGGGTCTTGTATCATCACCATCCCCCAATCGAGGATAGGTAATATCCGTGATTCCGAGATCATAACGTATATTATTAAAATAAAAAATAAGCCTCGGCTTATTTCCATTTTCATGGAGTTTATATGCAAGAGTTAAATTATTTTCTGATTTATCCAATTTCATAAAATGAAGTGAAACGGATAACGGAAGAGAGGCATTGCATATGCCAACTGGAATACGATCTGGATATCCATATGCAGTATTACCCAGCCAGCAGGGATAGTGAGCGTCTTCCAATAATCTAATTTTTTCATGAGAATATTCCCCGATCTTCTCCCATGAATCTCCTGAGATCAATTCATTTTCAGGTTGATAGTAAAGGGGGACTTTTTCTTGAAATGGGATTTTTACACAGGTTAATAATGAGGGGCCTTCGGGATCACCATATAATTCTTTTAGATCGTTATTGAAGAAGGGTCTCTGTTGAGTATTGATTAATCGGACCCATTCTCCCGTATTCAGATCTTTTCCCGCAATGCAATGCCCTGAATATTTTGTAGAATTGGCCAGGATCACAATATTCCTTGTATACATTTACTTCCCCCCCAGGCGCTTTAGGAGTTAATAATCCAGACATGACAGGTTTTATTCGCTTTCTGTTTTACTATATTTAATTGCACGATCTAATGAGGCTGTTGTATAGTTCGAAAAAATTAATCCGATCAGGCTGGGTCACAACTAGAAACTGAGGCGGTTGTTTATAAATTCCAGAAGAAAATATCCACAATTTGAGGTTATTTTATTGCGTTCATGAGGTTATGACCCAGCCTGTGAAGAGTAAATATTCATATTTTAATTACTATTTCCAAAGTGTATTAAGGTCGGAATTTCAAAACCGGGATCCTATAACCGGTATTTTTCCTGAAACTGTTATTCAAGAAGCTGATCAGATTCTAAAGATTCTTATTGCAACTCTCCCAAAAAAGGTGGATGGAAAAGCAGCTATTATCGAATTAAAGGAAGTGGACTATCAATGGAAACAGATGGAATGGATCGGCTGGTATTCCGAGCACAAACTGTTCACCATTTTAACTCAAAAGATCGGAGGACGCAAAGGACCTGCATTCGGGAATACCACGTTCGATTATCAGAAAAATTATGTGTGGGATTTCAAGGCCCATCCCGGAAAAAATCCGAAAGAGAAGATCAATGAACCTATGATCCTCAATGACCGGGAAGCGCTCGATCTCTGCATTCAACAATACCAGGGAATTGGTTTCATTGTCGTGCATGGTCAGGCTGTCTTTGATTCATCGGGGGAATTCAAAGCATGGCATGATGAATTGAAAGGCGGGCATTCGACTTATGAAAAATATTTTCTTACCCTCTCTGCATTTTTTTCTTTAACCAATGACGGATGAACAGAAATTAAAAAAAAACACTTTTACGGTTTTCAACTGATAACTAAATCAGGAGTGATATCCAATATCATAATGAGGAGAAATATTGAGTGTAAAAGAGATTTATTTTCAGGATGACAAAATCCTCATTATCAATGATAGCGTATTTCAAACCAAAATAATCAAACCAGAGTCTGTTGATCTTGTTGTTACTTCGCCGCCCTATAATGTCGATATCAAGTATAATTCAAATGACGATCAGCTGAGCTACGAAGATTATAAAGAATTCAGTGAAAAATGGATGAGCTGCTGTTATGACTGGCTCAAAGATGACGGCAGGTTCTGTCTGAATATCCCTCTTGATAAAAATAAAGGCGGACAGCAAAGTGTAGGTGCTGATTTAACCACTATTGCAAAAAAAATCGGGTTCAAGTACCATTCCACAATCATCTGGAATGAGGGCAATATCTCCCGCAGGACCGCGTGGGGCTCATGGCTAAGTGCGTCAGCACCGTATGTCATTGCGCCGGTGGAATTAATTGTAGTCCTGTACAAAAATACCTGGAAGAAGACCAGTGGATCAAAGGAATCTGATATATCAAGACAGGATTTCATGGACTGGACCAATGGACTCTGGTCATTCAATGGTGAAAGTAAAAAGAAGATCGGACACCCTGCACCTTACCCTGTTGAATTACCCCGGCGATGTATCAAACTTTTCACTTACAAAGGAGATACTGTTCTCGATCCCTTCCTTGGAAGTGGAACAACCCTTGTTGCGTCGTATCTCAATAACCGGAAAGGAGTTGGCATTGATATCGATCCGCACTATTGTCAGATTGCCCTTGATCGATTGAAAAGGGAAGGTGGAATGGGTCAGACCA
>JAUSBW010000179.1 GCA_030651815.1 Methanoregula sp. | reverse complement strand
TGCATCCTTACTGATTCAGGTCCCCCGCATTCACCGGCAACCAGGATGAGTTTGTTGACTTTTTCCGGAAAACTCAGGGCAAATTCCTGTGCAACAGACGCCCCCATGGACAGCCCGAGGATATGTGCAGAGGGTATATCGAGAGCATCCATCAGGTATGACGTATCCCGGGTCAGCAGGGGGATGGAAAATGGTTTGTCCGACGAGCTGGAGTATCCTGTACCCCGGTTGTCGAAGATGATCACCCGGAAGTGTTCAGAAATCCTTGAAAGAACGGGCGGGTTCCACATGTCCATGGTGGACGCCAAGCCGTTGATAAAGATAACCGGATACCCCGAACCGAATTCGCTGTACGCTAAAGACACATCGTCAACAGGTACCGTCTTTACCGGAATCGGGGTCATGACACGATCTCTGTTATCAGAGTTTATTATTTTTCGGTTTGAAAGTCGGTCCTCTGACTGACCCGGCAAAATGGATTTTTTGGAGAACCCGCAGATGAAATCCTGATAATCTGACCGCCATTAACAAAAAAATAATCCCGATAGCCTGGCTCTACTGATTTTTCGGGAGCAAAAGAAGGATTGAAGGTTAACGCCTCACCCTCATGTATCTTCCCGTAATTTTAACCAGGGATTTTTGTCGTATTTCCGCTTAATTTCACGAATGGAAAGCCATGCGATGATGATTCCGACAGCGAGGTCAAACGGCGCGAACCAGGCTTGTGGATTGGTCAATACCCATGCGTCCACCATTTCGACGAGCGGGCCCAGCCCGTATCGGATGAACACCGCAAACCAGCCCAGGACAAAGAGACCGGCAAGACCTAAAAGGGCGGGCCTGAGGCTGGCGGTAAGGGCAGGGAGAAGATAAACGAACACCAGGATGAAGCCGGCGATAATGAGAATCGTCCCTGCCACGGTCACCGCCCAGGGGGAGAGACCGGTTGCCCATTCAAAGAAATAGATATCTCCTCCTTCGTGCCACACCGATCTTTGAGGAATATAACTCCAGAGCTGTCCCAAGTTATGGAGGGCAAACCAGAAAAGTAAAGAGAATAAGAGGAGCGAACTTCGTACCCGCTCACGGGTGAGGAGGATCAGGGCGATGACGGCAAGGAACACGTTCATCATTGGACCGGCGATGGCGATGATGGCGGCAGTCGTGTTCTGGCCGTGTTCGATCCATTCAGGGTAGATGGACTGGTTGATAGCATGACAACCCGAGAATGTCCAGCCATGACCGTAATCGATATCCAGCGGTTCGACATGGGTTTTCCCGGTAAGGAAAGCTGCAGTGGAGTGTGACCACTCGTGGAAGAAGAAGGAGATGTACTGTGCTATGAAGTAGAATACCGTCATGACAAGGGAGAAGTGGAAGGGATTTGTCTGCCATGAGGGAAGACCAAAAACCCTGGTATTCCGGGTCAGGATGGCACCGATGACCAATCCGGCAATCCCGATGACAAGCGTGAGGGTAAGCCAGAATGATTCCCCAAAAAACATGCCGCAGAAATACGCAGTAAAGAGCAGGACGGTAAATAACCCGCATATCAGGGAATTTCGTTCCACTACGTACCGCATTGGATATCACACTCCTGCATTGGTCTTTACCACAAGGGTCTTTTTCATGCAGGAACGTGTTTCTCCGGGTCGGGTCTTGCATGGAGCAAATATTTTTTCGGCAATATCACGGGTGATGCCCGGGCCAGAGTGAAGGGAGCAGAGGGTCAAAAGCTCATTCCGCCTGTGCCATTGCTTCAATGAAATTTGCACCATTCTGTGCAAGGTCAGCCATATCGTATCCTCCCTCAAGAATACCCAGCACCGGGATGCCCAGATCGCAGAAGGTTCTGGCAATCTCTGAAAAGAACGGGGACGAGACACCGATATCGCTTAAAGGATCGCCTTTGAAGATATCAAGCCCGAGCGAGACGATGACTGCCCAGGGTTTATATTTCTTAACTTTACGGAGTGCACCGTTTAAGTACTTCCGGTATTCATCATCGCCTACTCCTGCCGGAAGGGGGATGTTTATGTTGTATCCCTTCCCTAGTTTCTTCCCTGTTTCATCGGCAAAACCGGAAAAGTACGGGTAGGATCGGTCCGGGTTGCCATGGAGGGAGACATAGAGTACATCCGACTGCTCATAGAAGATACCCTGCGTGCCATTGCCGTGATGGAAATCTACGTCAACGATCGCGACGTTGCCTTTCTGTGAGAGATAATATGCGGCAGCTGCGGCATTATTGAAGATACAATAACCCCCGAAATGATCGTACCCGGCATGATGTCCGGGCGGGCGGCAGAGTGAGAAAACCCGTGTCTCCTTTCCATCGCGGATGAGCTGTGCACCGGTCATAGATACGTCGACAGATGCCTTTGCAGCCGTAAAGGTGTCCTTGTCAATCTCTATGCCGACATCAAAACAGTAATACCCGGCTTTTTTGAAGTTTATCCGGGGATGCGCTGAAAATTCCGGCGTGAAATCCCGGTACGGGAAGACATGGGGAAAGACCGACTCCCCTTCTTTGAGTTCTTCGCAGGATTTGATATAATCCACCATTTACGGACTGGTGACGGCCTTGAGATGGGAGAGGGGAAATGTTTTTGCATCCCGGACCAGGTCTCCCATGCCCCGTTCGATAACCTCGTCACGTATGATCTGTGCCCGTATGTTCTTCTCCGGATAGGGAACGAGCTTGCCAAAGTTCCATTCATACTGGGGATGGTGGAGCTTCTCTTTGTCGGAATAGATTACTTTCACTTCGGTCACCTTCATTCCCTGTATCGGGGTTATTATTATTAAGTATTTACGGAACAAAGGCGTTACCTCGACCGGAAAGCATCCTAAAACACAGATATATCAGAGAACTTAAAGGACAGAAACTCTGGTACACTACAGAAAATATACCTGATACCTTACCTATCCGGACAAAATCCTGGCAAATTACTATCCATTCCTCAAAAAAACTTCAATACATTTATATCAGGATTCCCCTAAAAGGAGTGTAAACCGGTTATTAAACAGATCACGAGGATTTTTATTATGAACCGAAAACATTTTTTGATCCTTACAATTGCCATCACCATCTGTCTCCTCGCTGCTGCTGGATGTACAGGTACCTCCGGCTCCGCCCAACCCGCAGACACATGTCAGGTAGTTACACAACTGCCGTCCGTATCTTTTAATGTAACTCCCGTTCAGTATGCAACAGTCAACGGCGTTAAGTTGGGATACCGGGAATTCGGTTCCGGTGAACCCCTCCTGATGGTCATGGGATTCGACGGTAACATTGATGGATGGAACGAGACATTCATTGGCATCCTTGCCTCGAAATACCATGTCTATACTTACGACCACCGGGGGATGGGTTACAGCAGTGATTACAATACAACGCCTTCCATTCTCCAGTTTGCTGACGATGCTGCTGCGCTGATGCCGGTTCTCGGTTATGACAGCATGCATGTCTACGGGGTTTCCATGGGATCTTCGGTCTCGCAGCAGCTGGTCATCGATCACCCTGAACGCGTACGAAAACTGATCCTGAGTTCTTCATCATACAGCGTACAAATTCCCGAGACTGAAAAACTGCTCGGTGACGTTAAATCCACTGCCATCGACCCCACCGCGCCGGTGGGTGAACGCGAAGAGGCAAAGGCAATCCTCGCGTGGAACGGGACCTGGAGCGGTCTTGCCGGAATTAACAAAGATGTCATGCTCATCGTCGGTACCGCTGACGATCTGACTCCCGATTCAGTTTCCGTTCAGATGGCCGGGCAGATAAATGGCTCGTGGCTCGTGCGGTTCAAGGGTATCCCGCATGCCGGGTCCATGTATGCACCGGTCGAGTACGGGCAGTCCGTAGTGACATTCCTCGGCATGGATGAGTCACCGGCTATAACCGGATAAATCCTTTTTTTGGCTCATCCCGGTTTTGTTCCGGGAGAAATGAATGGGTTTCTTTCCCACTTACGAGATCCTGCCAGTCCTGACGTATCAGGATCCTTGACATCTCCCGCGACTAAAGTCGTGGGATTCTCACTTCATCGACCTGAACGTATCCCAGTACATTGACTGGAACAGAGGATCTGGTTTCCATGAGCGTAGATTCGGGTGTGCCCCACCCTACAGATCAGGTTGAAGTAG
>JAUSBW010000177.1 GCA_030651815.1 Methanoregula sp. | reverse complement strand
CCCCGAAGGGACGCCCCCGCGGCGGCTACTTAACCGGTTTCGTTGTTGGGTTTACTGAATCCATTTTCGATAAGATTGATATCTTTGAACGCTTAGGTATCTTTGCTAGCAGCGAGATCTTAGCCGATTGTGTGACACGACCATATTATTGAAGATAAAAAATGATGAACTTGCAAGAATTGTAGACAAGAAGAAGATTTACTATGTAGATGTTGAGTTGGATCAAATCATGACATGCTTCAAGATCTCGATGGCAAATATCTGCTGTTATCTTTTGGACAGTTGTTTCGACGGTCAGAAAATGACACTACATCGACTTTTTGAAGAAATATTCAATCTTCGGGCGGAAGTAAAAATTGAAAATGACTGTCGCAATATTACTATCAAGAAAAATCTTAAACAGCCTGAAATTATGAAGAAATTAGAATCGGCACTTACCATTATTAATGATATGAGGATCAAAGATTTGAATGGTTATCAGTATAAATTCACACTTCTCTAATTTAAGTTGCCGCTAAAATTAAAAATACCGAAACTCATGTATTACCCATTCTTTCGAATTCTATCATAATGTTGGGATACATATTATCGAATCTAAACGTAAATTTTAATCGTTCTGCCTGCGTTGGTCCTGCATGACCAACTGGCAGCCGAAAGAGACTACCGTTTTTATCTGCCCGGATTGCGAGCATGAGCAGCAGGAGATGACCGAAACATGCCCTGCCTGTGGCAATCGTCGTCTTCCCAGAAAGACATCCCGTCACCAGCTCTATCGTTTTTTGTTCCGGATGAATCTCGGCATGAGAAAGGAAGAGTACAGAATTCTTCTTACAAAAGGGCAGTATGAGCTGCTTAATGAGCTGGATGAACAGGAAGCTTATGAATTGATTCAGTCAAAATTCTGGGATCGTGTCGTCACTATGTACAGTGATCATGGATGTGATTTTGACTCAATGATTTTTGATGCGACTTGTTTGGAAGAAGGTTCGTAATAGTACCAAAATGGAGGTGTCTCATTGTGACCCTTTTACCCACGTACCCTGAGTGGAGGAGGTTCTACCATAGCTGGAAAGAAGAGGATAAGTCAAGAACGGAGATTATCCTGTCTTTTTCCACCATATCTTGGCAAGTGTTGAATCTCCCGAGATCACTACCTCATCACCCACCTGCCGCATGAGCGGTGACAGGTACGCATCCATCACCCGCTCCTGTTCCGGTGTTTTTACACCAAACCTGCGCCGGAAAAAAGCGGTCATCTCATCCGTTGTCGTGAACCGGTACTCTTTTTTCAGCGGCAGCATCTCGACGTTTGCGTAGATCCCCATCTGGTACAGGACACCAAAAAGGCAGTCTGCTTTTGGCCCGGAATAGTAGGGCAATCCATGGAGCGGTTCCCAGAGATCGGCATACATCCGTTCCCAGAATGGCATATCCACAAACCAGAACAGGTACACAGACCCCCGCGAAACCGCATCCATCTTTTTTAGTGCCAGCCGGATGTCTTCCATGGTGAGCGAGAGCGAAGCTACCACCACATCATACTGCCCGGAGAGATCGCTGGCGGGAATAGTATCTTCCCAGCGTTTGCGGATGATGGTAATATTGCTAATGCCATCCTTTTTCATCCGCTCGTTTAAGATGGCAACCATTCCCTCGCCCGGCTCAATTGCAGTAATCTCCTTTACCCGTGGTGCAAGCGGAATAGCGAGCGTGCCAGGCCCTGCACCTATATCCAGCACGCGGGACTCTTTTGTTACATCCAGACCCTTGATGGTGGTCACTACCCGTTCATCATATTCACTGCGGGACGTGGAATCGTACCGTTCGGCATTCTCCCGCTTGTTCCAGTTATGCGAGGGATCATCGGAACGCTTTGATGACTCGTGCAGGCGCTGCCTTGCCTTCCAGATCTCGTTCCAGTCCGGATCAAGGGGCAGAGGGGCTACCGGGCTCATACGATCCAGTATGTACGCAACCGGTTAAAAGGTTCTGCTAAAAAGAAAAAAATGAATTTTATTGTGTCACTGGATAATGTGGCGTGGTTCACCACAATCCCCGTATCGTTTGCGTTTCCGTTGGTGACCTCTACAGTGAGGGTGCCCTTATCGCCCGGGAAAAAAACAGCAGGATCATAGGTGGCACCGGATATGTACACTTTGCCAGCGGCAACAATTGATTCTGGAGTATTATACCCCCCGGAAACTACTCCTACCATAGCGACTGCGAGCAGCACAAGGCTGAGTAGGGAAATAATTCGAACTGTTTTCATTCACATCACCGTCATTGAGTAGACCATATATAAAATATACAGGACAACCGGTATACCTACGCACAGTGCTGCATCACGGGGCGAAAGTTTACGGGCGTGCTGCATGCCGAAGATCCAGATGTTGGCGCTCCAGAGGAGAAAAACCATTGAGATGATCATGGCGATCTGGCTGAGTTCCATCATCGCGGGATCATGCATCAGGGCTTTGACTGCTTCTGTAATCAGATCGGGATTCCGGGCAGCTGCTGCAGAGAGCTGGGGGACGTGAATCCGGGGAATATAGTCCAGTGCGATGACAAAGGTAATGAGTGTTCCAAAGACCTGTGGCAGGTAGCCATAACCTGTGAATTCAAGCGTTCGTCGAAACGTTCCTTCACCTTTGAAAATTAATGAGAACGCATACATCACACCAGCCCAGATCACCCAGAAGATGAATGTGCCGATAAGGGCACCGATAGCTGTTGAAAGTACGATAATCGTGCCCATGCCCGGTACGATTCCACCCAGCAGTTGTCCGGTCAATCCCCCGATAAGGTACCCGTACATTGCACCGGCAATACCCCCGGCAAGGACAATGAGTGCCGGAATTTTCAGGCCCTCTTTATCATTCATTGCATTCTGAAAGAACGCACCCGGCCTGATGAGCAGATCAATAATTGAATGTTTCATCTGATGTTCTCCACATTATGTTGAACACATCTGTTGTTGCAGAAATAACAACTGCATTACAGATACTATCCTGAGTATATTAATGATATGCCTGACGGAATCAAAAGTTGCTGTAATCAATCGATTGGATTTCGATCCGGTTCGACAGTGAATTTTGTAAAAAACTTCATTGTTCTTTGCTTTACATTGCAGTTCCATCAGTCCGGGTATGGAAATGATCGAATTTTGTAATGCACAGAATTTTCCAAATATTTTCGAACTTGTGCAACAACGTATATATTTGTACATAACAATGACTATATATGCAGACAAAAATCCTCCTCGATGAGGAGCAGATGCCAAAGAAGTGGTACAATGTGGCGGCGGACCTGACGTCACCACTCGCTCCCCCGCTCCATCCAAAAACCCACAAACCGATAGGTCCTGAGGATCTGTCAGCTATCTTCCCTATGGAGATCATACGGCAGGAAGTAACTACCGATCGTTATATCGATATTCCTGAAGAGGTGCAGGATGTGTTGCATCTCTGGAGGCCAAGCCCCCTGTACCGTGCCCACAGGCTTGAAAAATTCTTAAAGACCCCGGCAAAGATTTACTACAAGTGGGAAGGCGTCAGTCCCGCCGGGAGTCACAAGACGAACACTTCGATCCCGCAGGCATATTACAACATGAAGGCAGGGATCGAGAGGATCGCCACCGAAACGGGTGCAGGACAGTGGGGATCTGCCATGTCCTTTGCAACGATGCTCTATGATCTGGAGTGCACTGTCTACATGGTCAGCTCGAGCTATACGCAGAAACCCTACCGGAAATCGATGATGCATGTCTGGGGGGCTGAATGTATCCCCAGCCCGAGCACCAAAACGAATGCCGGCCGTGCCATACTTGAAAAAGATCCCGAAACTCCTGGATCTCTGGGTATGGCTATCTCTGAAGCTGTAGAGGATGCGGCATCCCACAGCAACACCAATTACGCCTTGGGTTCGGTCTTAAACCACGTCTGCCTCCACCAGACGATTATCGGCCTCGAATGCCGCGAGCAACTTGCGATGGTCGATGACTACCCGGATGTCGTTATCGGGTGTGTCGGCGGCGGGTCCAACTTCGCCGGTATCGCGTTCCCGTTTGCAGGAGACAAACTGACCGGGAAGCACAAGGATGTGGATCTCATAGGAGCCGAACCGGCCTCCTGCCCGACGCTGACCAAAGGGCTGTTCACCTATGACCTTGCGGATGAAGCCGGCTACACCCCGCTCCTCAAGATGTTCACGCTTGGGCATGACTTTGTCCCGCCCTCCATGCATGCGGGAGGTCTCCGCTATCACGGCGATTCACCGATTGTCTCGCGCCTGGTGCATGATGGTGTGATGCGGGCAGTAGCCTATCACCAGAGTGAAGTCTTTGATGCAGCCCAGACCTTTGCCCGGACGGAAGGAATCATTGTAGCTCCCGAGACATCCCATGCGGTAAAATCTGCGATTGACGAGGCGCTTAAATGCAAAAAGAGCGGCGAGGCAAAGACGATCCTCTTCAACTGTTCCGGCCATGGCAATTTCGATATGTCGGCATACGATGCGTATTATGCAGGGGAACTGGTTGACTACGAGTACCCGGATGCGCTGATCAAAGAAGCCATTGCCAGGATACCAAAAATCGATTAAATCTTTTTTTATGAAACGCATCGGATTTCTGATCAACCCCGTTGCCGGCATGGGTGGTGCAGTGGGGCTGAAGGGAACCGATGGCAATGTAAACGAAGCTCTCCGTAGAGGGGCATTGCCGCAGGCACAGGATCGGGCATTGATCACGCTCGCGCTCCTCTCACGGAAGGCGGGTTTGAGTTTTGTTACCTGTTCGGGAGCGATGGGAGAGGAAACCCTCAAAAAAGCCGGGGTACCGGATTACAAGGTACTCTATCATTACACCGGTGAGAGCCGTGCTGAGGATACACGGCAGGCAGCACAAACATTTCATAAAGCCGGTGTTGATCTGATCCTTTTTTGTGGGGGTGACGGGACCGCCCGGGACATCTTTGATGCAGTGGGCCGGGACGTATCGATCCTTGGGATCCCCGCAGGGGTGAAGATGTACTCTGCCGTTTTCGCTATCGATCCGGTAACTGCAGCCGAACTCGTGACCAGGTCCGATACAGCGTCGCTTCGAGATTCAGAAGTGATGGATGTTGATGAAGACGCGTACCGGGCAGGTGAACTGAAAACCCGGTTATACGGGATTGCCCGTACACCGGTCCTGGCGGGAAAGGTTCAGACTTCCAAGCACGTTTTTGAGGAGGGAAATGAGGAACGTGCAAAAAAGGAGATCGCCCGTTTCATCCGCGAGATCATGATACCGGATGTGCTCTACATCCTCGGTGCAGGAACAACAACAGAATCCATTGCCCGCGAAATTGGGGTGAATAAGACCCTGCTGGGCGTGGATGCATTAATGAACGGCAAGACCGTTGCTATGGATCTGGATGAAAAAACACTCTGGGCGTTACTTGATCATGGGCAGGAGGCGAAAATTCTGCTCAGTCCGATCGGGGCGCAGGGTTTTATTCTCGGCAGGGGCAACCAGCAGATCAGCGCCCGCGTGGTAAGAAAGGTGGGAATTGTAAACCTCATCGTAGTTGCCACGCCACACAAACTCCGGGAAACTCCCATCCTTTACGTAGACTCGGGAGATTCATCGCTTGATGCAGAATTTGAAGATACTGTTCTGGTGGTCTCCGGGTACCGCATGGCCCAGAAAAAGCGCATCTACCAGCCGGATCACAGATAAAAACGGTTAGTTCTTCTGGGGTGCCTGCGGCAGCTTAAGCATCGCAAAGGTAATCACAAGGCCGATGACTGCAAGCACAAGCACATACGGGAATACACCAAGATATGAGAGATCTACGAAGAAGAACGAATCGAAGACACAATCGACAATGCTGTGCACGGAGATTGTTTTTTTGGAGTGTGAATAGAAAAAAAGATGATCACTTTGTGGTCAGGATCCAGCGCGCAGAGGAATCGGTGGTCCGTGGGTTGTATATAAAAAGGATTATCTGTCCGGGTTTTTCAATATAGGATTGATGCTGGAGAAATTCAAGGGGTGCCTGCTGGGTGCAGCGATTGGCGATGCGCTGGGTATGCCCAACGAGAGCGGTGCTCCTAACTTAAACAAGATGAAGTATGGGTACCGCCGCCCCTACAAAGGCCATCCCAACGATGGCCTGAACCCCGGTCAATATACTGATGATACCCAGATGATGATCCTTGTCGCAACCCTTCTTGCGGACGGGAAATTCAACGAGGAACGGTACGTGACCGCACTCAGGGAACTCTATACCAGGGGAAACCTCCGCTTTCCCGATGGGTCTGTCTCTTCGGTATGTGAGTACCCGGTGAAAGAGAACGTTCCGCAAAAAGGGGTGAAATCCACCACCTCCGGTTGTCTTCCCATTGCAGTTCCGTTCGCCCTGGCGTTTCCTGATATGAGCGAGGGATGTGAACGGGCTGTGCGGGCGTGCAATGTCACCCACACGCACCCGGCAGCCCACGCAGCCACCTCCACTGTTGTCACACTCATCTACCATGCCCTCCACGACAGTCCGGACCCTGTCGGAAAGGCACTGCATAAGGCGCAGGCAGAAGATGAGGTGCTTGGCGGAAAGATCAGGAATGCAATCCTATTAGAAAAAGAGGGGATGGAGACCGAGACTGCCCTGCTCAAGATTGGAAATGATGTATCCGTGTTCCAGACGCTGCCCATCGCGTTCTTCCTGATCAGCAGGTATTCCCACCCGCAGGATCTCCTCACAGTCGCCGCCAATACCGGGGGAAATACCGATACCATCGCGTGTATCTGTGGTGCGTATCTTGGTGCTTCAAAAGGGATTGGAGCAATTCCCGCAGATCTGCTCGAAGGACTTGAAGACCGCCAGCGTATCGAACTGCTCGGCCAGCGGCTGCACAGCGTCTATTCCCGCAAAAGGGATCAAGGGTAAACCTTTTTTTATTTTTTATCTCCGGTTCGGGAGATAAGAGGGGGCACGGGAAGACCCCGCTATTTATGGCGGGGATGAAGTGCCTCCCTCTTTGTAAGGTACCGCTCCTATCAGCCGCTAACAATTGTGTGGAGAGCCAGAATGAATCGAAGGT
>JAUSBW010000159.1 GCA_030651815.1 Methanoregula sp. | reverse complement strand
AACCAATCTGATACCCATGCTTCCATATACCTTAATATTAGGGATTATAGTATTTATAGTTTCCGCTTTGCTGGTGCGTTCGTTTGCCAAAAGAGGTTTAATGCTCGATTATGATACCCCTAACTCTGCCGAGTTCAGGTTTTAATCTGGTCAAAGACGGCCATAGATAACTCATAACTAAACCAGTTAAATTTTATTTTTTCTTTTTTACTGGAATAGAATGAAGTCGATTTTATCATGTTCAGCCCGGATGTGCCCCCTTTTGTTTCCATCAGTATCATCGTTATTAATTAATTTACCTTAAAAAATATATATCTTGCCCCGTTTCATAAACCGGAATCATCACATACGAAGTTGTGGTCAAGGGGATACTTATCCGGAAGGGCAAGGGCGTAGCCCTCATCGCATATGCGACATTTGGCATTGGTTTTTATTTCCTTGCTGACCCGTCCTGAGTGCCTTTTTTGTTTTCCCGTACTAAGCCATTTTTGTCGTGTCACAACATCGGCTAAGATCATTTTTTTACCGTATCTTTAATCCACTTCCACCCCCCGTCCGCCTAAACAGGGTCCCCTCGCCCCCACCAGATTCAACCCCCCCCAAAAACCACCTTTTTTTCAGAGTTCACTACGTCACCAATCCGGGCACGTACCGGCCCCTGTTCCCTTAAAATTCTCAAACAAAGCCCAAAACGCCCCCCGTTCAGGTGAAGATCACCCCCTGTTCGATCGAAAACTCCTGGAGGAATTGCAAGAAGAGGGGGTACGGAAGGATGCGTGAAATTCACGTCAGTGGACGATGTGAGGATTATTAGATCCGAGCCCCAAAACGGGGGTTCTTTTCCCTTTGACCGTGCTACCTATCCAGCCCCCTTCCATTTTGCCTCCCATTAGCGTACATTAGCGCCCGTACTTCCGGGCGTTTGGTTCACAACGGTAAAAGGGGCGTTTTCCGGCGAATTTGTGCTGCTTCTTTCAGAAATGAAAAAAAGGGTTACAGGTACCCTACCTGGAGCAGCAGGGTACCCATCGTATACATTGCATAGGAGAAGATGAGCAGGGTCATCCCCAACAACCCGATGCGTATCTTCACCGATTCCCACCGGGAATAGATCCCGCAGAAGAAGAGGACGATAGCAAAGAGGATCGTGTTGGAGATGTACATGTCCCCGTTCGTGTTTGCGTCCTTGCCGTGGTTGAACGCCGCCGTCGCGTTATCCTCAAGGAGGTTGCTCTCGGTATAATAATGGAGGTTGTACTCTGGCCGGTCAAACGGCGTCCCTTCCGGAATCCCACCCTGATAATCCGCATCGGCCGATTCGAGCCAGGCATCGAACGCGGGACGGAACTCTTTCCTGAACCGTTCCCGCAAAAATGCCGCCTCTGCCTTATCTCCCCCGGCCACCGCATTCAGCCAGCTGGTATAGAGCTGTACATCGATGATTACTTGGGAAGTGACAATATTTGTTGCCCGGAGCGACTCCGACCGTAACATTGACGATTCGCCATAGTCGATGGACTGGACCCCGCTCCACCGTGTTGCCTGGTACACGCAGAATGCTGTTGAGAGAGTGGCAATCAACAAGACGATGGCAAAGATGACGTCCATCATCGGTTTGCCTTTTCCCGGAATTTTCAGTTCGTTTACGTTGACCATGCAATGACCCGCGGATATGTGTATTGAAATTTATCAGCCTTAAGAGTAAAAATAATTGATCCGTGCCGGACGATCAGCGAGCCAGGATGGGTAGGCAGGATGTGACGATCCCGGGAACTGTTTGGTCCTGCGGGTAGGAAAAGCCCTCCCACTCCCCAAAACCCCCTTCTCTAATCACTTCACAACCCCCCGAATCCGGGCACGTCACGGTCTCCGTTCCCTAAAAATACCAAAACAAAGCCCAAAATGAGCCCCGTTCAGGTGAAGATCACCCCCTGTTCGATCGAAAACTCCTGGAGTATTTGCATGAACAGGGGATCCGGGAGATATCGTGAAATCCACGCCGGTGTCCGACGATAGATTTCTTCAGTTTGACCCCCAAAACAGCCCTTCCTTTCATTTTCCACCTAATTTAGCCCATCTGACAAGAGATCTGCCAGCCAAACGCGCCTGTTAGCGTACATTTGGAGCCCGAAACCTGCCGAATTCAGTCGAATGGGGCTCATTCTGAAGTTTTTAGAAATGCGTGTGCCGGAATTGGGTGGATTTGTGCCGGAATTGATACCCGGACCCCTTCACTGTAAGTGGGTCTACGACGGAGAAGTGAGTTTGGCGGAGTGCAGGTCACCCAGAGTCCCGGGTCGGAATAACAGATCCCAAAAACAGGGGTTCTTTTCCCTTTGACCGTGCTACCTATCCAGTCCAAATTCGGGGTTGCTGTAAGCCCACTAAATTGCAGGGTCAAAATCCCCGTAAATCAGCCCAATAGTGAAAATACTCATTTTAATGCGTATTTTTTATGAGCGAGGACACAGTTTACCCATCGCCAAAAAACACCTTCGTCCGTTTGGCAAAAGGAGCGTTTTACGGGGTTATTTGGGAGGTAATCTGACTGTGGGGGGGTCTCCGACGGTGCAATGTTGGTCCCCCTTCTGCGATCATCTGAGTAGACCCCTCTCCCGAAATGTGCTTAAGTCAGAGCCCCGACCGGCAATATCCCGTCTTGGGGTGCCCTTATACCCCCGCACATACCGACATGAAATCCGCCGTCACTGACATCCTGCAGGTCATCAGACCCGGTGGAGGAGAATGTTAAAGAACATTAGACCCGAAGCAGGAGAAGACAGCAGGTCATCGACAGAAAAATCGTATTGTTTCTTTAACTTTCATGCCGGTTTTGACACAAAAAATTGGGCGGGTCGACAAGTGCTGATTGTTGCGATACTTTTCCCTGCACACCCGAAACTCATATGAGGCTCTGCGGCGAACCAACTACTGTTTCATCAGGAGAGAGAAGCGGGAGTGGATCAACAATGCACGTTACACAGGTACAATTGAAAATGATTGCAATCGGGCTCATCCCGGTTTTCTTTATACTTTCCTTTATCATGCCAAATACCACCACAACTACTATTCTGTTAGCGATTGTGATGATCACCGCCCTGGTGATCTCTTTCATAGGATGGTCAATGCAGAAGCGGGAAGCGGGGAAGGACGAAGACCTGCTGGCAATGCCTCCAAAGAAATCGTAATTTTTTTTCCATCGCAAAGGGGAATCAAAGCGATACGGGTGTATCCTTTTACATCCATTTTGCCAGACCCGTATGCTGAACACGCCATTGAATATATATGAACAAAAGAAATAATGCCGGTTTGCCAGAATAATGATAATCCTTTGGAAATATATAAGGCCGCAGAAATGGCTTATCGTTGTCGCTCTCATTTTAGCCGCTATCAGCCAGCTGCTGAACTTAGTCGATCCGATTATTTTTGGAAAGATCATCGATGATTATGCCTTAAATCCCTATTACATTCCGGAAAATGCATTGGTCGCGGGGGTACTTTTCTGGCTTGGAGTAGCCGTCGTAATCGCATTGCTCGCCCGGTTTACAAAAACATTCCAGGATTATTTCGCACGACTGGCAGTAGAATTGTTCGGGATGCAGATATACAACGACGGACTGGAGCAGACTCTCCGCCTTTCGTATGACGAGTTCGAGGACCAGCGGAGCGGCGAGACGTTATCGATATTGCAAAAAGTACGGTCGGATACCCAGACGTTCATCAATGCATTCATCAATGTCCTCTTCTCCGCTTTTGTCGGCATTGGTTTTCTCATCGCGTATTCCATCACAAAGAACTGGCTGCTGGTACCTGTTTTTGTGATCGGGATCCTCGTTTTAGGATCGTTCACCTGGTTACTCTCTACAAAGATCAAGACGACGCAGACAGAGATCAACCGCGAAACAAATGAGATCTCCGGGGTGATCACTGAATCCTTACGGAACATCGAGCTCGTGAAAAGTCTGGGCCTCACCTTCCCTGAGATAAGGCGATTACGGGAACGGAATTTAAAGATCTTCAACCTGGAGATGACGAAAATAAAACGGGTCCGTATGCTGACGTTTTTCCAGGGAACGACGCTTTCCATCCTCAAGCAGTCGATACTGTTTATCCTCCTCTGGTTAATCTTCAGAAAAGTTCTTACAACGGGGGAACTGGTCTCGATGCAGTTCATCACCGCTATCATCTTTGGATCCCTGCAGGACTTTGGCACCGTAATCGTGAGTTACCGCGAGGCCGAAGCTTCGGTGAGTAATTTCGACCTGCTGATGCAGAAGTCGATTGAAGAAAGACCGGAAAACCCGATCGAGATCGACGAGCTGAACGAAATCCGTTTTGAAGACGTCGTTTTCCATCACAAGACTGCCAGTTATAACGCCATCGACGGGATCTCTTTTCACGTGAAGACCGGGGAGACGATCGCGTTTGTCGGTCCTTCGGGTGCAGGCAAGTCAACGCTCATGAAGCTCCTGATGGGATTATATCGTCCTGACCGCGGGGAGATATATTTCAATGGCCACCCCTCAACACTTATCCGGTATAACCCGTTACGCCGGCAGATTGGCCTCGTTACGCAGGATTCCCAGTTGTTCTCGGGTACGATAAAGGAAAACCTCCTGTTCGTGATGCCGGATGCGACTGACGAGCAGATGATGGATGCATTGCACAAAGCTTCGTGTGACGGGATACTGGGCCGTTCTGCTCCCGGTATAGACACGCTCATCGGGGAGGACGGCATGATGATGTCTGGAGGAGAGAAGCAGCGTATCTCCATTGCCAGGGCTTTGGTGCGTCATCCCCGCCTGTTAATCTTTGATGAAGCGACTTCGGCACTCGATTCGCTCACCGAAGAGGATATCACAAACACCATCAGGGATATTTCCACAAGCAAGGACAAGATCACTCTTTTGATAGCTCATCGTCTGTCTACCATACTGCACGCTGATGTGATCTATGTAATGGAGGCGGGAAAGATTATTGAGACCGGTTCTCACCAGAGTCTTCTCGACCAGAAGGGTTTGTATTATGCAATGTGGCGCCAGCAGATAGGTGAACGCAGAATGCCCACATCCTGATGATTGACCCCGTCCGGCAATCATCCTAAACCGGGGCGCCCCAACCGAACCGGCCCCCGGCTGCACCGCCATGGGAAGAATACACAAGGTGGGTGCCAACCCTCATAACTTTTTATAAAAACTATTAACCCTTCAGCACACTTGTAAGAGAGTGGTGGATATACTTTGGAAAGACAGCCCGTAAAGTCCCGTATTCTGCGCTCGGTGGGTTATGAGGACAAAACAAAAATCCTGGAGATCGAATTTTACTCAGGACTTGTTTACCAGTATTCGGGAGTCCCTCCAAAAGTCTACGCAGATCTTATGCATTCAGGTGAGATCGGAAAATACTATTCCGAGAAGGTCCGGCCCAAATTCCAGGCAAAACCGGTTGTTCCATAAATCCCATCACCGGAAATTCCTGCACGATGGCCTCGGATCCTGATGGGAAAAAATTAAACGAACTTTGCCGGAAAATTTCCCATAAAAATTTGATTTTTTTTCGCGATGCATTCACAATTGAAATTTTTTGATCGTGTCCAATGATCGGCTAAGATAATCATCTTTGGGATGATCTCATTGTTAGACAAAAAAAGGAGACCACCCCAAATGGAAATTATAGTCACACTGCAAGTAAAAGTTTGCCTTCCTGAAGATGAAGAAGTACCGA
>JAUSBW010000149.1 GCA_030651815.1 Methanoregula sp. | reverse complement strand
TCCCCTTCTTGACTCGCCGAATAGTCATGTTATATTTATTAAGTACTACAAATATATTAATATTTCGCCTCTATTTTGGAATTCAATGGGAAATATTGGAATTAATTATTTGTAGTACGTATTTTTTCGCTATTCAGGTAATATAGTGAGTTGCAGTTGTGCAATATAAAGTCATGGTGATTGAGCGAAAATGCAGGAGTGGTTGTTGTTTAAGAATCCGGAAAGGAAAGTCAGGAAATATATCTCAATAGAAGTTCCAGTGCTTCAAGTTCCCGTTTTCCTCCGCACTTTCTGACAATGCCCGCATGATAATCGATCTGTTTCATAAGTTCCGGATCATGGTTCATTTTATACCTCGTAGCATGGATCGTTGTATCAATAATGCTGTTAAAACCGCGGTTTACCGGGTGCAAAGACACTTCTTCAATGATCTCTTTTTCGAGCGTTAAGGTAACTATCAGTGCTTCAGTTGTCTTTTTATCTACGGTGGTCGTGAATGCAGCCCATGCGTCCGTGTCTTTAAGCCGTTGCATTTTTCTGCCATTGACTGTTTCTTCTAAAAACGCGTTATGGGAGATATCCTCAAAAGCCGTTGTAACGTACAGGACAGAATCATAGACGAAATTTGCCACCAGCCAACCGTTTTTTTCAATATTATTCGCAGTGTGGCTGCCGGAAAAAACGACCATCCTTGCCACACCTTCTCTTAATATGATACCCATGGGTGCGGCGTTGAACTCTGTGGTAGCAATGACTTCGTTGATACCCGGTTTTAAGAGTCCCATTCCCAACCCTCCGTAAGAGCGATAAAGATCGCCGCTATCGTGATATCGGCAATCGAGCCGGGGTTGATGTCCTTGTCTATACAGTCCTGATCAAAATTTGCCAGGGTCTCATTCCCATCGAGCACATCGCGGGCTTTGCGCACTATCTCCTGTGCTACAGAAATCCCATGCTTTTTTATAATGAATGTATCCGGCTCCTGTGCAAGAAGCGTAATGAACATCTGGACAATAGCCTGCCGTCCCGTACCAAAATGTTTGAGCAGATCTGCACCCCTCCGCGTTAAAGGGAATCCGGTTACCCACTCGCGTGCCACCATGTCGTTTGCAGCGGAATGCTGCATGACATCCAGAAGTGTCATCCCGCGTTCCCGTAACACAGCAAGCGATTTCGGATCATTCACATCCAGCACATCCTCAGAACAGGTGTGGACTTTTGTCAGACCGAATGCCCGGTAAAAAGCAACTGCATCAGAGGTATCTGTTCGTTCGATCGCTTTCATCGCCCCTTCGATGGAACGACCATATATCAGGGGGATTAGCAGGATGAATGCACCAAAGTGGGTGTTTCCCCCCTTGTGACAATTGGTCTGCTGGACCGCATGCCGTATGATCTCACCGATCCTTCCCTCGCTCTTCTCTGCCTCTTCAAGTGCCGTGCGTGCAAAGATTGTGGATGCGAGAAAATGTTCGAGACGTGTTTCAGGATAATCATGGCAGCGATCGACATTGCCGGGTTTGGGAAATGCGCACACTTCCAGCATCATGGCAAGCTGGGCCCGTTCAGCTGCTTTCATCGAAAGGCATGTCATGAAAAACACCGCACATCAATGTATCAGATAGATCGCGTTTGAGACGCATATATTCTTTCTTTGATAATCCTTCCTGTTTTAATGTCAAATCCCGAAACATGCAGGGGGATGAAATTTTGCAGCACCATGCAAGACTGCCAAAACAGGTCTGCTTCCCATTTTCGAGAGGCAACCCCTTTACGGCTTCCTGTTTCATGTGTATGTAATTTTCCTTTGTTATCCCCATGCGTGACAATGTAGGGATGAGTGGACACTCTTTTACCGGCATGCAGCAGAACGCCAGTGCACGAATATCCCCGCCACGACAGAGCTGCTTGGGTGCATTGTACCATCCTTCTTCATCAGCATAGCGTGTGATGGCAGCATCAAGTCCAGAGAGTGTACGAATATCTGACTGCCGTGCGAGTGAGACAAGATCAGCGCCGTGTGAGAGCATATCCTTCATCTTATCAAAACCGGTTATGGAATTATTGGCAATCAGCATCAGTGGACAACTGTTCCTGATCTGCCGGAGTTTTGCAGAGCCAAAGTCCATGAGATCGATGTGCAGGATATCTGCTCCGGCTGACCAGAGTTTTATCGCGAGTTGACGGTCATCTGCTGCCACACCGGCCCGTATCTTTACTGAGACAGTTACACCCTCTTTTTTGAGCGCCCTGACTGCAGCTTCAAGTTCATCTGGTTTTTTTAAGTAGTGTTCTCCACATCCTGCTGCGATCATTTCAGGCTGACGGCAATGAGCATCTATCTCATACACAACCCTGTCACCAGTTGCGCCAGCCAGAGTTCTGAAAGATTCCGGTGTGCTTCCACGAAGATTGATTCCCAGAATTACATTGTTCTTTTCCATCTTTGCGATCTGCTTTGTCAACTCTTCGACCGGATCATTGTATAAGAATTCCCTGCGATCTCCTTTGGCGGCTATACTCTTTGCAGCATCCATGGTGCTCTGATCGATCGAATATCCGCCAATGAATGCAAAGCCGATATGCCCGGTTCGTTCGATCACATAGGATGCATCGACAATGCCTGCCATGGATGCAATTCCCACAGGTGTCCTGACAACCCGATCATTGATGAGCAGCCCGAAACGCTCAAATGCATCCATCATGAGTTCATATTCGTTGAGGCTTATCGAACTAATTACTTTGCATGGTATTTAGTAAAATGGATTACTTCCAGGGAATCGGATGCAAATGCTCTCCATCAGGACTCATATATCCTGACGATCCCCGCAACTTTATCGAAATCTGAATCAAATGAAAGGATCCGGTCGATATTTTTTTTCTTCATGATAAAAACAGATGCAGCATCAGAAACTGACAGGGTACCGTCATAGCGAAGAAAAACAGACATGCATCCTTTGAGTATTTTTTTGTCGGTAAAAACGAGATCGCAATTGTCTATAAAATAGTGATACAGCTGCTCTCCCGCTTTCCCCCCGCTCCGCCTGCCTATGATGGTTACGGATTCGGCAATAATCCAATCCGAAATGATGATAGTCTCATCGGTACACGGCTTAAAAAAAGTGTGAAAGTTTATCCCATCACTCTACACATTTTTCTTTAACGATGACGGATAGAGTTTTTTTCCAGTTTGTTTTTCCAATATGCAAGAGATGCACAAATTTTTCAATGAAACAATTGAAATCTCACAACACCAAAAAAGAATTCAAGGAAACTTTTGCATGGATGACAGGGCATGGCAAAAACTCTATGATAACATCAGTACATTACCGCTAAATCCCACAATTGTCGGATTCAATGTGAATCTTGACCGTATCATCACGGTCACTCCGGCATTACTCGGGTCAGCCTTTTTCAATCTGCCCGTACTTTCTGAACTCCGGTCCCGACTCCTGCATTCCATGCAGACCTGTACAGCCGAAGAATGGTTTGTGACCGATCCTCAGCTGTACCAGCAGTTTACCCGCATATTTGCAGATTCCGGCCATCTCGTCATAGGAGGACAGGCCGGTATTGCAGCGGTCCATCTGGCATCGATGGGCATTTCCGATGTGCTCTGTATCACTCATTCCGTGGGGCCGGACACCAAAAAAATCCTTGAGAACGTCGGGGTTCATCTGCTGGATCTCAACGGGGGAAGGGGACATTTTTCAGATACCATCCATCTCGTCTTTGAATACGCCCCCGGTCTCGTGCCTGTGGCAGACGGTGTGACTTCAAGAAATAATCGTTTCATTGCATCCCCTGCTCATACTCCGGAGTCGGTACTTATCCCGGGTGATAAAATGGATGCGTTCAGTGCAGGGATCTCTCAGTACGCCCGTGCGTTTCTTTCCGGTTACCAGTATCTTCAAACCGATGAAGAATTTGATCGGGCGGCAGAACAGTGCCTGCTCATGAAAAAGAATAACGACCGGATGCGGGTTCATGTCGAATGCGTATCGGTCACCGATAATAAAATTATTAACGGTTTTATCCAGCATATTCTGCCAGTGGCAGACAGTATAGGACTCAACGAACACGAACTTGTATTACTCCTTCATAGTCTGAACTTACAGAACGAAGAACCGGGAATTTTTGAGATTCTGTCTCCGGTTCAACTGGTGAAAGGGGCACTGGAAATTTGTAAAAAAAGTAGACTCAAACGCCTCCACCTTCACACGTTTAGGTATTATGTGCAGGTTCTCAGAAATGAGTATGCAAATCCTGAAGCATCGCTCAATGCCCTGCTCTTTGCTTCTCGTGCAGTTGCTCAGGCTGCACAGGGAACACACAGGGAAATTTCTCCCGCAGGCATCTCCGCTATTGAGGAGGTTGATAAGATATTCGGGCCGCAAATATCACCGGGGATTTTTCGTAACAATACGCATACGATCGTCATGATTCCAACAATAATTGCAAAAGATATTACAAAATCCTCCGGACTCGGAGACATCCTTTCATCCAGCGCTTTTGTTTCGGATCAATTCTGAATCAAAATCCTGCCATATCACTCAAATTGCGCCTGTTCGCAAACAAAAAAATAAAATCATAGCCAATTGATGCAATTTTCCCTTTTCAGGCTGGGTCAAAACCTCTTATAGGAGATAAAATACCTTCAAATTGCAGAGATTTTCTTCAGCAGTTTATAAATGACTAATCATATTTTTAGTTGTGACCCAGCCCGTTTTGGTGCATTTCATTTTTTTTTAATTATAATCTCTTGCAGTAATCGTAGAAACGTATATATCTTATATGCTGGTTATGTAGTAATACTGGGGAAAGGAACGGTCCGCAACTTCCATGAGGATATATCCCATCCCTGCTTTCTCATGGTTATCTTAAAAAAACCTGTAATAACAAACCTGCGCAGATGATCCAGTGGGTCTGGTACCCGGGGATTGTTCCCTTTTTCAAAAGCAGGAAGTATTTGCCATGCCACCTATTTGTATCGGATTCGAAGTTCACCAGCCATACCGGCTGAACCGGCAGTTTGAATCAGTCCCAAAGATGAAAAAGAAAGATCTTTTTGATCACTATTTTGACAGTCTGAATAAGGAAATACTAGAGCGTGTAGCAGAAAAGTGCTACAATCCTGCAACAAAGATCATTTTAGAAAAACTCGACAATGGTTTTTCCTGCTCTTTTTCCTTGTCGGGCATACTCATTGAACAGCTGGAAAAGTGGAGCAAGGATACCCTCTCTCTCTTTGAACAGGTGGCACGGCATAAAAACAGCGAGATAATTGGCCAGACCTACTACCACAGTATTGCCAGTTGTTTTCAGGATAAAACAGAATTCAAAGAACAGGTCAGACTTCACTCGGACCTGATGTATGATCAGTTTAAATCCCGGCCCACAATTTTTGAGAATACGGAATTCACGTTCAATAACGATATAGCTGCTACCACAAGGGATATGGATTTCTCTGGTATCTTTACCGAAGGTGTAGATCGCATTCTCGGATGGCGCAGCCCGAATCATCTCTACAGCTGTAAGGGACTTCCGGTGATGCTTCGTAACACCCGGTTTTCAGATGACATTGCATTCCGGTTTGCCAACCGCACATGGGACATGTTTCCGTTAACGGCCGATACCTATGCCCAATGGATTGCCGCATCTCATGGCGATGTTATCAATGTGTTCCTGGATTACGAAACCTTTGGCGAGCACTTCTGGCAGGAAACCGGGATATTTAACTTCTTAAACTCCCTGCCCGATGAACTGGCAAAACGGGGTGTAGAATCGATCCTGCCCTCAGAGAGTGTCTCTCGTTTTTCTCCCGTAGGAGAAATAGATGTAAAGGAGACCATTTCCTGGGCGGACCTTGAGAAGGATACCTCCGCATGGATGGGAAACGATCGACAGCGGGCAGCTTTTCATGCAGTCCAGCTGGCACGACCTTATGCCATTGACAAATCGATCTGGCGATATCTCCAGACCAGTGACCATTTCTATTACATGGCCTCCAAATATGGCACGTGCGGAGAAGTCCACACTTACTTCAGCCACCACGAAGCCGATGATGCATTCAAAACTTATATGAGGGTGCTGGCAGACTACGAATTGCGAAATATCCGCGTGATGAAAAACCGTAAGTCGGCTAAAACACTGCGAACCTTGGCGCCTGAACAGGCATTTCATTTCGCAGGACCTTCAGGGTTCATCGGACATACAGCCTATAACCTTGACCAGTTTGAAGAATTGTTATACATCGTACCCAAGGATTCGATCCAGTATCATCAGGAACGAGGCGATTTCTCCCTATGGATAACAGATATTCTCGAAGATCCGCGTCTTTCTGAGAGCATTGCCGGGCTGACAGAGCGCCATGATCTGGCCCGGGTCATAAAAGAACGGAGGGAGCTGCTGTGGAGTCACTTAAAATAGCCTTTTTCTGCTGGGAATCAATGTACGCGGAACGGGTTGGCGGGCTTGCCAATGCTGCAACCAATCTTGCAGAAACGTTAGTGAAACAACATCACGAAGTGCATTTTTTCACACGGGGAACAATGCCCGACCAGACTGTCAATGGAGTCTGTTACCACTATTGCCAGCCCACAGGAAAAAATATTGTAGAATATTGCGATTCCATGAGCAGAGCGATGGTGGACCAGTTCCAGAAATATGATACTCCTCACCGGTTTGACTTCCTTCACTTCCATGACTGGCATGTAGTGCAGGCCCTCCATTTCCTGCAGGACCGGAATACCATCCTCACGTATCATTCTACGGAATACGGGAGGTATGGCAACCAGTATGGGGACTGGTGGGAGTTCAAAGAGATCTCCGGAAAGGAGTGGTACGGCGGGCTCATTGCAAAACGGGTGACTGCTGTATCGGCAACACTGAAAAATGAACTGATGATGTTATACAATATACCGTCTGAAAAATGCGATGTGATCCCAAACGGCGTAGTCCCGCGCGAGTACCGGACAAATATTGATCCGGGTGAAGTGAAACGGGCGTATGGCATCCATCCCTATGCCCCACTGATCCTGTTTGTCGGAAGGTTAGTCTACCAGAAAGGGCCGGATCTGTTTATTGAGGCGATAAGAAAAGTCTGCCAGCACCGCTGGGACGCAAAAGTGATCGTTGCCGGGGATGGGGGTATGCGGCAGCTCCTGCAGGAACGGGCAAAGGATCTGCCGGTAAACTTTGTTGGCTATATCCCTGACTCAGAGTACATCCGCATCCTGAATGCCGCAGACATTGTTGTAATTCCCAGTCGCAATGAGCCGTTTGGTCTTGTGCTTCTCGAAGCATGGAGTGCTGAAAAATGTGTTGTAGCCTCCAATGTCGGCGGACTGTCGGAGAACATCGAGTCGTTTGTAAACGGTGTAAAAGTTGATGTGAACCCGGAATCCATTGCCTGGGGTATCAATACCATGATTGATGAACCCTGGAATGCAGAGGCTCTGGGAAAACGGGGAAGAAAGAAAGTGGATCGGCTCTTCCTCTGGGGTCCGATAGTAAAAGAACTGACCGAAACCTATGCCCGTACGGTCTCATGAAAAAAGGGATTGCACTGATATGCCCTCTCTTTTTTTCCGGCTTTAAGAACGTGCTTGTCTCCATGCAAAGCGGGTACATGATTGATTTGTGGTTTTATATCCGGTATTTTGCCGGCCCCATTCCTTGCAGGTATCTCATCTGAACCAGAAATCTCTGAAGTATCACTGCGATCTCAAAGGAAATGCAGGATGATTTTTACCTGATAGATGACCATAGAGGAATTACGCATGCCTCATCCAAACTTTAAGGACACGATTGCCGCATCGCCGTATATCTTTACCCTTGGGGTTGCAGGGGACAGCGGTTCGGGGAAGACTACGTTCACGCAGGGTGTGCGGAATATTTTTGGCAATGATCTCGTCTCAACCATCACACTTGACGATTACCACAGTCTTGACAGGGACGGGCGCAGGGAGCAGGGAATCACGGCCTTAAACCCAAAGGCAAACCGGATTGAGCGGCTTGAGCATGATCTCATCTCGCTCAGACGGGGGGTTCCGGTAGAAAAACCGTCCTACAACCATACCTCGGGCAAATTTGATCCACCGGTCATCTTTCGTCCAAAGAAGATCCTCATACTTGAAGGACTTCACACGCTGTTCACGCCCACACTGCGGAAATATCTTGATTTTACCCTATTTGTGGATCCAGAAAAACTGGTGAAGTATGACTGGAAGATCCAAAGGGATGTAAACATGCGGGGGTATTCCCGCGATGCAGTCCTAAAAGAGATTGCAGAACGCGAACCGGAGTATGAACGCTATATCGCCCCCCAGAAGGAGTACGCGGATGCAGTAATAGGTATCGATTATTCACGGTACGGGCAGCAGTTAGGAAAAGAGCAGAACGTGTACAAAGTCACCCTCTCCCAGAACCGGATGAAGCAGAGTATTGAAAATATCGATCTCTCTTTGGACCTGTATTCCATCCTCTCTTTATCCGAGCGGAATTTCTCGCTCGAATTTGTGACCAGTGAGCAGAATGGCCACAAGATGGGCGAACTGATTATTGACGGGGAACTGAGCGGACATGTGGTAAAAAAGCTTGAGCACAGCATCGAGGAACAGACCCGGGTTCATCCCATCTCCATATTCAAAGACCGTTCCTATGTGACAGCAGGGGATCTTGTCCAGCTGATTCTCTGCTGGCGCATTATCCACCGACGGATTTTCATGGAAACCTGCAGGTAAAGCCATTCATAGCGATCCCTGCATACAAAAAGACCATATCCTGTGAATCAAAAGGAAAGAGTAGGAGCAATCAATGAAAGCAGATGAACCCCTCAGTATCCCGCTTGATGTGCCTTTCGATCATTATGCAGATATACCGGAGCTGGGAACCATAAATTCAGGAGTTGACAGAGTATGAAAACCATTGGTGTCCTGACCGGGGGTGGTGATTGCCCAGGGCTTAACGCGGTGATCCGGGCTGTAGAGAGGGCGGGAATAAAATATGATTTTGAAACCCTCGGTATCCGGAACGGGTGGCAGGGTCTCATCGATGGCGATGTCGAGCCGCTCACCGATTTTTCTGTATCAGGAATTCTGCCCAAAGGGGGAACGATTCTCGGTACATCCCGCACGAACCCGCTGAAAATAACATCGGATTTCCAGAAGATCAAAGCCAATATAAAAAAATTCGGTATTTATGCGCTGATAATCATTGGCGGTGACGGAACCCTTTCAGCTGCCCGCGATGTAGCAAAGCAGGGAATTCCGGTTGTGGGTATTCCCAAAACCATAGACAATGATATCTCCGGAACCGATATGACATTCGGTTTTGATACCGCTGTTTCTACGGTAACTGAAGCGATCGACCGCCTCCATACTACAGCTGAGTCGCACCACCGGATCATCGTTGTTGAGGTAATGGGGCGAAACACAGGGTGGATCGCTGTCACGGCAGGAATTGCCGGGGGAGCTGATGAGATCCTGATCCCGGAGTTCCACTTTACCATGGACGGGGTCTGTAAAAAATTAAAGGACCGATACGATGCAGGAAAAAAATTTTCCATTGTGGTGATTGCAGAAGGAGCTCACGAAAAAGATCTTGGTTTATCCTCAGTTCCAGAGAATGAACGGGATGAATGCGGTCACGAAAAGTTCGTGGGTGTGGGTAATATTTTAGGAAAAGAACTGGAACGCCGTTTAGGTATCGAAACCCGTGTCACCATTCTCGGGCATGTCCAACGGGGTGGATCACCAACTGCATTTGATCGCGTCCTTGCCACGCGGTTCGGTGTTGCAGCAGTCCAACTCGCACATGCCGGTGATTTTGGGAAGATGGTTGCTCTGCAGGGAAACAGGATCACCAGCATACCTCTTGAAACAGCGGTTAACCATTTAAAAACCGTAGACGACGACTTCTATGAACTCGCGATGACGGTAATAGGGGGTCGGAAATGAACAGAAATCTTCTAGAAAACGCCCAGCCTGCCAAACCTGCGTGTATGGTCTGCTGGAAGGGACCGCTGCCCGAACCTGCTGTCCGAACAGCAGAAGATCTCCTTATGGTTCTGGCAAATCCCGGGTGTACCTGCACAGGACCGGTATATTACATGTACCGCGATGTCGCCCGAACCCCTGAAGATCGCAGCTGGCTTGCAGCACAGATGCTGCGATTCGATATCACGGTCATCCCCCCGCGTGAACTCTGTGGTGAGTATAACAAAACAAAAGGGCATTATCACCCTGCTGATCCTTCCGGTACCGGCTACCCGGAGATATACGAAGTCCTTGCCGGTGAAGCACATTACCTGATCCAGAACAAGGATTGTTCCGATGTGGTGATGATAGCAGCATGTGCCGGGGATGTAGTCGTGGTTCCTCCGGGATATGGGCATGTGACCATCAACCCAACCCGGTCTACCGTTCTTCAGATGGCAAACATTGTCTCTTCCAGGTTTTCCAGCAATTATCACGGCTATGAAGCGCAGAACGGGGCAGTTTTTTTTGAGTGGGTAAAAGAAGGGTTTGTTAAGAATCCTGCTTACCGGAACCACCCGGATCTCCGGCTCGTAAAAGCGCAGCGCCTTCTGGATGTAAAGGACGCAATTCCCGACCCGCTCTACAATCTCATTGAAAACCGGGCCCCGGTCCTCGAATTTCTCAACCGTCCTGAAAAATTCGAATCATTATTCCGGGAACTCTATCCGTAAATTCATTTTTAATATAAAAAACTCCGCCATTTTCATGTACCCATATGCTTGTGACCATCGGAATCATGTGGTTTTTTTATTTTAAGCCTCTCCCAAAAATCTGCGTCATATCGGCAAGGTTTTGGGTTACGGAAGGATCAATCGTGTCTTTTTCCATCTGCCATCGCCAGTTGCCCTCATCGGTTCCCGGCCGGTTCATCCGGGATTTTTCCCCCAGTCCGTAAATATCCTGCATGGGAAATATTACCGTATCTGCAACAGACATCATGGCAAGCCGGATTAATGCGGCGGGTAATTGTTCAGCGGGTATTTCCCGTCCAATGTACTTGAAGAGTCTCAGTTTCTCTTCTGGTGTAGCATCCGATTCGAGCCATCCCCGGATTGTAGCATTGTCATGCGTACCGGTATACAGGATGCAGTTTCGTTTCAGGTTATGCGGGGCATGCGGACTTTTAGAAGGATCATCAGGAAAGGCAAAGAGAAGCACCCGCATGCCCGGCAGGTCGAATTTTTCAATGAGTTCAGACACATCAGGAGTAATAATCCCGAGATCTTCTGCAATAATGGGAAGATTTACAAACCTGCGTTTCAACAGCGTTAATAATTTCTCACCCGGTGCCGGGACCCATCTCCCGTTAATTGCATTTTTTTTCCCGGCTGCCACCTCCCAGTACGCGACAAGTCCCCGGAAGTGATCAATTCGTGCATAGTCAAACAAGGTCAAGTTGTGCTCAACACGACAAATCCACCAGGAAAAATCCTCTTTTTCATGTTCTTCCCAGCAATAGAGCGGGTTCTTCCAGAGTTGCCCGGTTTTGCTGAAATAATCCGGAGGCACTCCTGCCACAACGAGAGGTTGAAGTTTTTTTCCGAGCCGGAACAATTCAGGGTGTGTCCAGACATCAGCGCTGTGATAATTAACGTAAATCGGGATATCCCCAATCAGGCAGATCCCTTTTTCTGTGGCATATCTCCTCAGCGCCAGCCACTGTTTATAAAAAATAAACTGGAGAAATTTTTCCTTTCCGACCATTTTTTTAAGAGATTGTCCTATCGCATCCAGTGCAGCAGGCTCACGATATTTTATCTCATCCGGCCAGCTGCTCCAGCAGATGCCGTTATAGTGCCGGTCTAAAGAGGTAAAGAGTGCAAAATCTTCAAGCCATCCGGCATTGTTCCTGCAGAACTCGTCAAACTCTGGAAGCCGGGTTTTATCTTTGAACCGATCATAAGCAAGCGAAAATATTTTTTCCTTGAACCGGATAGCGGCATTGAAATCTACTGTACCGCAGGGAAAGGGCGGAATTGCGGCAACATCAGTTTTATTTAAAAAACCGTCTCTTACCATGCAATCGGGGCTTATGAGCATGGTATTGAAGGCAAAGGCGGATATACTGTGATACGGGGAATTGTCATATTCCGGGCTGGTGGGATTTAAGGGAAGTATCTGCCAGTAACTTTGTTGTGCATCAGATAAAAAATCCACAAACCGGCAGGCAGAGGGCCCGAGATCGCCGATGCCATATGTTGAAAACAAAGAAGTGATATGTAAAAGGATTCCGCTTCCTCTTCGATTCACACTTTTGTCCCCCGTATTTTCCTTAACTGGTGTGCAATTTTGCTCCGGCAATCGCTCGTCTCTGAAGTTACTCCCCGTCCATTGTTTATCATGAGAATTTCACTCCCAGGTTCCCTCCCAGATCCTCAAAGAGTTTCATCCATTGCCTTGCATGCGTATCACCGGATCCAGAAAGGGCCTGCATGGCTGCTGCTTTTTTTCGACCTATGAAGAAATAATCATTCTGCGATTCCCAAAGATTGTATTTCAGTGAGAGCGGGGACAATAATTTAAAGACGGTTGTGATCTTTTCCATCAGAATGAGATCATCCGGGTTCTCAAAAAGACTCTGCATGAGGTTAGTTATTACAAGGCTTGCAGTAAAATTGAGGGTTTCAGTATCCGGTTCGAATTTTCCCCTGGTCATTTCATCGACAAGAACTGCAAGGCGTTGCGTATCGGGATTGGAATCGGAAAGAACTCTCTTAAGATCAAGATTGATGATATACCAGACCGGATCCTCGAGCACTTTTGGCGGGGGTATCTGCATTTCTTTCATGGCATGGAGAAGCGGTAAAAACTGGTTGTAGATGTGCCGGAATGCAGATTCCATATCGGCAAGTGTGGAGTTAAGAATTGAGTACAATACCTTCCGCTGTCCGTCCCGGAACAGGTCCCAGAGTGAATAGAACCGGCTGCCATAGTGGTCTTTAAGAGAAAGAATCATTCGTGGTATGTCGCTTTTGGAAAAACCATCCCTTAATTCATCCCGCATGGCAACATACGTTTTATCATCTGAAAATTCTGTTGCCCCGCCCATGAAATTATGGTTTCCCAGATGAAGAACGGCAAACATCAGGGTATTTTTTTCCCAGGTGATATCGGAATATAAAAAGACTTTCCCGATGGCCAGTTTGAGATCGCCGGATTCTGTCTTATTGTACTCCTCATTCTTAAGAGTATAATTTTTTATCCGGATCTTTTCAGGGGAATTAACAATCAGCGATGACAATGCATGGTGAAAACCTACCCGTGAAAGATCAACAACAGAGGTCTGGACAAAATTCCGGTACACTTGTGCCCCGTCCTTATATTCCGGTACATTACTGGGGGCTTTTTTTAGTATGTAGATAAAGTCCGGTTCAGGATCAACACCGGCAACCTCCCGTACAAGCTGCATTGCACGGCAGGCATAACGCAGAACCTGGACCGATTCTATACCGGAAATATCGTCAAAAAACCATCCGCAGCTCGTATACATGAGCATACCGTTCCGCGAAATCTCGAGCAGTTTGAGTACTTCGACCTTCTCTTTGTCGGAAAGTGTACGGATAGCATGTTTTGAGAAGAACAATTCAATGTTCTGAAAAGACCGGTCCAGGATGATATCAATATAATCATCCCGTGCCTGCCAGGGATCTGTTAAAAACTGGCTCATCCGGTCATCAAAGAGAGACACCAGTGTCTGACGGAGCCAGTCCATGGCCTCCCGAAGCGGCCTGCGCCATTTCTGTCGTGAGACAAGTGAACAACTTTTGACCGCTACTGGTCCATCCCTTGCTGCGGAATGGACAAACGGATTGGATGCGGTCATCTGGGCAATTGAACCTGTGGTACAGCACCCACAGTCATCTCTCCAGCGTTCGACCCCGTGAATACAGCTCCATGATGTATTTTCAATTATTTCGACCTGGTGCGTGGGAGGATTTTTACTTAAGTATTCTCCATAGATGGTAATCCGGGCAAGGTTTCTGGATTCTATGAGATAGAGAGCATATGCAAGCGCCATATCCCCAAACCGGTGGTGATGCCCAAAAGTCTCGCCATCGGATGCGATAGTTAACAGCCCGGACTGTTTCTGGTTCTGGGAAAAATACCGGATCATCCTGTTGGCAAACACTTCTCCATTCTCTAAAAGATTGCTAAACGCAATTTCCTGTGAAATCGCCTCATCATAAAAAAAGATCGCAATCGACTCACCGGATGGCAACCGGCAGAGGTACGGCATGGAACTGTCAATGCCCCCCCGGCTCACATCAGTCCATTGTGTGTCATTGACCGGTTTTATACGACTGGCCTGTTTTGAAGAGAGGATGGTAAACTTAATTTTCTGTTCTGCAAGAATTTCTAAGGTCTCTAAGTCAACTGCCGTCTCAGGGAGCCACATGCCTTCAGGATCGCGTCCGAACCGGGATATGAAATCCTTAATTCCCCAGATAACCTGACTCCGCTTGTCCCTGCTGTTTGCAAGGGGCATGATAATATGGTTGTACACCTGGGCAATGGCAGAACCATGCCCGGAGAAACGGTTCATACTCTCTTTATCCGCTTTAAGAATGGCCAGATACACTTCCTTGTTGTTCTGCTCTAACCAGGTAAGCAGGGTGGGGCCGAAATTGAAACTTATCTTTGCATAGTTATTGACAATATCGATGATCTTTTTGTCCTTATCGAGGATACGGGATGCAGCATTCGGTGCATAGCATTCGGCGGTGATGCGTTCATTCCAGTCGTGATAGGGATATGCAGAATCCTCTGTCTCAACTTCTTCAAGCCAGGGATTCTCCCGGGGTGGCTGGTAAAAATGGCCATGTATACAGACAAAACGACTCATGCATCCATTCCCTTTTAAAAAATCTTTCCAGTCTCACTGACTGTTTTTCGACTATTCACCCATTCTCTTTTTTACCAGATAATAAACTTCCGTACTGGATTTTTTGGTAAAAAAAAAGTCGTAGTAAGTATGCTCTCTTTGGATTGTCCGGCAATTTTTTGAGAGAAAATGGTAACCATTCAGCCATACACCCGGATAGATACAAATATTTATGACACAATGACAATTATCAATAAGCAAAAATTATTTTTTTAGCAATTACTAATATCTGATAAAAACAAATAGGCACACGTATGATCGATCCTTTTCAACTACGGAGGATAACTGCCGATCAGATAGCCAGGTTCAAAGCACAGGATCCGGGCATTCCCCGGAGAATCAATCCTGAACACTACAGGGAACGGTCCCGGATTGTGGTGATATCTGGAGTACGCAGGTGTGGAAAATCTACCCTCTTAAAACAATTGTCCCAAGGCTATGATCCAGTGCTCTACCTGAACTGTGATGATGACCGGCTTGTGGGTGCAGACACATCTGATCTGGCAGCATTGCTTGTAATCTGGGAGGAGGTATATCCCGGTGCCCGAACGGTTTTTCTTGATGAGATCCAGAACATCCCGGGATGGGAACGTATTGTCCGGCGGATGCATGATGAAGGATATAACCTCTTTCTGACCGGATCAAACTCCCATCTGCTGAGTATTGAATTCGGAACCCATCTGACCGGCAGATACATTCAGATTGAACTCTTTCCCTTTGGATTTGACGAGATATGCCGCTTTAAAAAGATCATTTTAGATAAATCCGGACTCATAACCACCCGGCAGGAAGCAGGTATTCTACGGATGTTCTCCTCATATCTTGAGGATGGAGGATTTCCTGAATACCAATCGGACCTTGATCCTGATATTCTCAGACGGACGTTTGATGATATCATATTCCGGGATATTATCACGAGATACAAAATCCGTGAAATAAAGGCGTTTCGCGAACTCGCCCGCTATCTGTTGACGAACATGACCCGTGAAGCAAGCCTGAATTCACTTGCATCTGTGATCGGGATAAAAAGCGGATTGTCCGTCAAGACCTGGATAGGGTATCTGGAAGATTCGTACCTGCTTGGCAGTCTGTGCCCGTACGAGTATTCGATGAAACAACAACTTTCCCGCAACCAGAAGTATTACGGGATTGATACCGGAATGCGCAATGCTGTTGCGTTCAGGTTCCCTGGTGATTCCGGGATGCTTCTTGAAAATATGGTCTGGACAGAGCTGCGCCGTCAGGGCAAAACAGTGTACGGGTGGACCGGTAAACGGGAATGTGATTTTCTGGTGGTTGACCGGGGTCAGGTAAAGACTGCGATACAGGTCTGCTTCCATCTGACGCATGAGAACCGCCAGCGTGAGGTTGAGGGTCTGGCGGAAGTTATGGAACGGTTCCCGGACTGCACCGGTATAATCTTAACTGAGCGGCAGGATGAGATGTTCACCAACAGGGATCGTCCGGTTCGGGTAATACCGGTCTGGCGATGGGTTCTTAAGGAGACAGGATTCTTCGAGACACAGGCAGGTCAGTGAACATTCCAGTAGCATAGAGAAGGATCCATATCTCTTTTGTCCGGGGGGAACTACAAAAACCACCTTACCCGGCGAGGCACTAACGAAACGGTCGAAGGCAACCCCATCCGGGCAGAGTGAATCCATAAAAAACGCTGCTGATGGGCTCTGCCTATTTTTCCAGTCATTACATTAGTTGGAAAGGTCCAGCCCATGGGTACCCCATTCATTTTGTCGATTTAGGCTCATCCCATAGGTACCCTTAATTGCTCAAATATGGCTCAGCCCATAGGTACCCAGGAGATGAGCCTTCCCGGATAAGGACGGGATTTTCGAAAAACGCGTATCACTTTACAAAGATGATAAGCCGGTCGATTACATCCCGGACCTGCACTGGATACGACAAAAAACTAGAGTTTTTCTACGGTGATACGAATCCGGTCACCGGCTTTTAACATATGGCCTTTTGGGATGTCGATGTTGTACCAGAGAACGTCAGGTGTCTCCTGCGTGGGATCCTGTGACATCAGGCAGTCTTTGTGGTCGTTGATATCTGCCACAAATTCGATCCCGGATTCAAACTCCAGAACTTTTACCATGATAAAAGAGTATGATTAAATGGATTAACACGCCCTTGGCGTGACCATCCATGTTGTGCTGTTCGAATAGCTCCACCGTTTGATGTCCAGTTCTTTGCAGTTGTCTGCAAGGATCGCCATGTTGGTTCCCACCTCTTTTGGTGATAACCCAAGATCTTTTGCTATGTATTTCGATTTGAAATAGTGCTTGCCCAGAGTTATACCGGAATTGAGGTACTGGACGATCTTGTGCTGGGTCTCATTATACGTTTCACGTAACTTTTTGGTAGTTGACATGTTGTGCCTCAGCATTAGAAACTCATATAATTTAACTGCTATATATAGATATCTGATTTACGGGCGAAAAATTCGGTCTTTATTCTCTTACTGCACCATAATTCTGACCAGAAAAAATGTATCAGGCGCTCCGGACGGGCTGTTTTTTAAATGCGGATTTACGGGCTTGTTTCGACTGTTACGGGGATAATTATGCATAACGGGTAATCATTATTAAAAAAAAATTATTGCTGTACCTGTGCATCGGCAATCTTGTCTATCAATGCTTCGAGAACCACAGAGCGCATACCTTCAACAAATTTTATGCTGCCAACCACCAGATGCCCGCCACCGCTGATTCCGCCGCCCGGAATCTCGACACGCAATTCCCTCACCATTCTGGGGATGTTCATCAGGACGCCGCGGGAACGGAGCACGGCAAAGTCCGGCCCAAACCCGATAGTGACAACCGGTTTACCTGCATTCTGCTGGCAGAGACGGTCATGCACCTCTCCGGAAGTTTTACCCGGGGGTGGGAAGGTAAACTTGTGGGCATGAATCTCCACATCGAGAAGGAAGAGTAGTGCCTCATTTTTTAAGACACGGGGTGCTACGTGGGCCATGCAGGCGCTCATCTGATCAGCGATCATGGTGTTTGCCCCATCGATCAGGAGGGTTAAGAGTTTTTTGTGACGCTCTGTATTTCCGGTTAAGTTTAAGATATCCTTTACAATTTCCCTGCCATCGTTAAACCGGAGCCAGAACTGCTCGTAATCGAGGGCCAGGGCAATATCCTTGCAGGACTGTTCGGGGTAGTTGTCACGCACAAGGGCAAGATATAATGCCCGTTCGGGAGCTTCGCTCCGGTCACCGACTGCTGCCACTGCCGGGAGGTGGCGGATTAACGGTTCGACTTTGAGGTTGATCATCCGTGCGACTTCTGTGCCGAGCATACCGGCAGTGATACCAAAGTCTCCCCCGACATGGTAGGGGTTGACATGAGCGAGGAGGTATTTGTCAATAGAGGCATCAGGGTGGTGGTGATCGATGACCACAAGCGGGAGATCGTAGACACTGGCGATCTTATAGGAAGGTTCGTCTTCCTCGGTTGATCCATTATCGGTCAGGATCACAAGAGGCATCTTCTGGCCGAAACGGACATGGTCTTTTAACGAAAAGTCAAGGTCCCGGGTGATGTCTTCGATCTCATAGAACGGTGCTTTTGAAGGAGCCCGCTTGAATAAGAAGTACTCTGCATCAAAGTCACCGCCGCTCTCGCGGATAAGGGAAACGACCGCCTGCTCGATTGCTACTGCCGAGCAGATGCCGTCAGCATCAGCATGGTGCCGCAGGATGATCGGCTGGGATGTAAAGACCGCTTTTCTGATGATCTTTGCAACCTTTCTCATCTCGGGACGGAGTTTCTCCATGACAACGCTTGGAACAAGAAGCGGGAAATTCTCCGGCTCTGAACGGAGATCCAGGGCTTTTTCGATCCTTACCTTAACAACTGCCGCTTCTTCATCAGTGAGAACGGACAGTGCGTCTACTTCAATCTGGATCTGGCCGTTTCTCATCATCACCTCTCCGATGAGCTTGACCATGTCCCCGAGTTCCGCTTCAGGGTATGCCCGTATACCGGCTTCGATAAATGCTGCGCCGTTCTGGGTACCGGTTTCGTCAATGATCGTAAAGATGGTAGGGCCGCTGGTCTGCTTGATCTGGGCGATCTCACCTTCGATGGCAACCGTCTTTCCCAGCTTTTCCGGAAGATCGATTATTGCTATGGTAGTGGATTTTCGCTCCACGTTCACTACCTGGTACACCTGGTGCTGCACCTCTTCAAGATCGATATTGCCGTTTGGCCGGACCTCGCGGACTTTAACAAGTACGGAATCGCGCTCCTTGTGTTCTGCCTTGACGTTGCTCTTGTGCACAAGTCCCTTGATCCGGTCGTTTAACTGTACAAACATACCGAAGGTTGCAAAACCCTGCACCTTTCCCTGGTAGATATTTCCTGCTGTCACATCAGCAAGATCGCAGCCGGTGCCGAGCCGGTAGACGAGCACATTGTTTGAATCGTTATTTTGCATTTTTTTCACCACACACACAGCGAAACGGGCATTTTGTTTTAGATTTTTTCGTCAATGCCACGCGATTGGATACTGCTCTGTATATCCATGAATGGGTGTCTGAAGATTTAATTTACTTGTTATCCGGAAAAGATTGTACAGTCCGGAAAAAAATTAAAAATAGCATGAAAAATGAAGAACCCGTTCAATCACGGAACGGTACTTCAATCATATCGAGGTCATTTGGAGCTGTGATCGGACCGGAGAATTTTTTCTTTGCATCGCTGACATGAGCCTGTGAATCGATATATCGTGAACTGATGTGGACGAGAACCAGGGTGCGGGCTGAAAGGATGGTTGCTGCTTCTCCGGCCTGTGCTGCCGTGGCATGGTAAAATTCCGCTGCCCGGGCCGCTTCAGTTTCATCATAGGTAGCATCATGGATCAACAGATCTGCATTCCGGGCAATCTCTCCTAATGTGGTATGGACTGCACGGGTGTCTCCGGTATATACAATCTTGCGTCCGGGGCGGGGGGTGCCAAGAACCTCTTCCGGTTTCACTTCGCGCCTTTGCCCTTCTGCACCGATGGTAACTGTTTCCCCGCGCTGGAGCCTGCCAAAAAGGGGGCCCGGGGGAACACCAAGAGCGATTGCCCCTTCGCGGTCGAACCTGCCCGGACGGGGATCTTCTTCCAATGAATATCCCAGTGCCGCCATCCCATGGCTTACGGCAAATGCGGTGATGGTATACTCGTCAAACCGCACCCATGAGCCATGCGTAAGTTCAACAGCGTCTATGGTAAATTTCAGATTGAACCGTGTTACCTGACGCAGGGAAGTGACGAACTCCTGCACCCATTCCGGCCCGTAGATGGTGAGGGGCTCGGTGCGCCCGTTGAATGACATGGTCTGGACAAGGCCGAATATGCCAAGGAAGTGATCCGCATGCCAGTGGGTGACAAAGATCGCGTTGACTAAAAAACCGCATCGCGCTCTCATCATCTGCTGCTGGGCACCTTCCCCGCAGTCAAAGAGCAGGGTATCAGCACCGCGCCGTATCATGATGCAGGGGGGGTTGCGCTGCGGCGTTGGCAGGGCACCGGCAGTGCCAAGGAAATAGACGTGCAGGGTCTCGCCACTCATAAAAAACACTCCCGGAATACCGGCAGGCTCGTTCCTGCCTCTTCTATGGATCGCCCTTCGATAACGACGATACCGTTATAGTTCGCTGCAACAGACTTTCCCACTATAGTCCAGTCGATGAGCCCGTCGCCCAGTGCCAGATGTTCATCAGACATACCGTGGTTGTCGTGAATATGGATATGACTGGCTTTTTTAACAAACGGCAGGAAACTGTTCACTTTACCCAGTGTATTCGCATGACCGAAATCAAAGGTCATCCCGATACCCTCAATTCCTTCGGTCATGCCAATGAGTTCTTCGGGAAGCTGGCAGAGAAACTCTTTTACACCGATCATGTTCTCAACACATGCCAGTACTGAATGCTCAGCAGCACATTTCCCGATCTGCCTGAGTGCCTCTTTCTGGAGATCCCAGACTTTTTGGGGCATCAGTTTCCCGATGGGGGACAGGTAGCCGGGATGGATGGTGATCCGGTCAGCGAAAGCGGATGCAAGGGATATGCAGGTACATATCTGCCGGATCGATTCGCGCCAGATAGGATCGTTTAATGTAGCAAGGTTCAGATCACCAAATGGGGCATGCACTGAAATACCCAGATCTGTGCCCGCAATCACGTCTTGTATTTTTTTGAGGCATTCGGGATTGTCAAGTTTGTAGTTGCCGTCCGCTACTATCTCCCAGCCGTCGTAACCCGCCTCTTCGATCCCGTACACCCATGCGATGTCATCCCAGACTTTTGAGGAAGAAGAGAAATACGGTTTGAGCATCATGGATCACATCCCAGTGAGGAAATGACAGAGATTACCGCTGAGGAGAACTCCTCAAGACTGCCTTCGTTTTTTATCCTGATATCCGCTTCTGCAAGTGCATTACCAAGTCCCCATTTCATCTCGCGTTCATCCCGCTCACGCAGGGATTCGGGCAGAACAAAATCGTCGGAACGACCGCGTGCCCTGATGCGGTCAAGCCGTTTTTCAAATGAAGAATCTATGCTGATGAGCGTAAACATAGAATAGTGCTTCCGGAACAGCCGTACCTCAGCATCCCCCCGTATCCCATCGACAAGGACCAGTGGTGCAGTCTGGCCGTTTATCTCCGGCACGCACAGCGCAGCGATTGCATCCATGCCGTTCTCTGCACGGAGCCGGTTTGCCGTTGCCCCGAAATTGGTATCGGTAGGTTCCAGCCCCGCTTTCTTTACAGCAGCCCGGATCATATCGCCCATGACTATGACCGGGATACCTGCTTCTGCGGCGATCTTTGAAAATTCACCTTTACCGCTTGCTGGCAGCCCGACGACTCCGATCACCTTCATAGACAATTTCACCTCCTTCACGGGTACGGATCTTAACACTTCGTAGAAGCCCGTCAGCAATTTTTTCCATCTCTGCTTCAGAGAAGGGACGCACATCTTCGGTCACTCCCTGCTGCAGTACGATATCTACACCACCCGCTTCTTGTGCGATGATGGGAACTTCATCGTCGTATCCCCGGAACAGGGTGATTACGACTTCGAACTCCGGCAGATGTCCGTTCTCGTGCGCTTCTTTACAGAGTGCAAGTGACTTCTGCACATCCTTAACATAATCTCCCTTGAGGAGATTATTATACCGCGCCCACCGGGCTTTTATGTCAAGTGCCACGTGATCGATGAGTCTCTCTTTGATGAGGGCTTCAAGAGTGCCCGGGTACACGCCATTGGTGTGAACACCGACAGCGAGACTCATTGTCTTTGTGGCACGGGCAAGGAAGAGCAATGCCTCTTTCTGTGCTGTAGGTTCGCCGCCGGAAAAAATAACTCCGCTGATGGCGAACAGGGATCCGCGGATCATCTCAATGATCTCTTCACAGTCGCGTTCATCTTTACCCGAAAGTATCGAGGAGTTCTGGCAGTAGGTGCAGCGGACCGGGCATCCCCTGAGAAATACCGTGCAGGCCGACCGTCCACGCCAGTCAACGGTTGATAGCGGGACAAATCCCCCGAAGTTTAATTTGATTGAGATCACCGTGCCGGATTATTTAAGCAGAAAGATTATTTGACTGTATTGAGTTAGGCATGCAGTATCGCGGATTTGCTTTTTATGTACTGGTATCATGGCGTGCTTCATCGTGGCATTCATTCAAATATTGTCCGTTTAATCCAATAAGGATGACTATCCGGGTAAGTGCTCAAAAAAAGGGGTGGTGATGTCGTGGCAAAAAAAGGAGGGGGTACTGATTAGAACTGGAAATGCTTGTTCACAATTTTGATTGCACAATAGTCGCCGCACATGGTGCACCCGTCAGTATCCGCAGGCATACGCTCCTTGCGGATTGCTTTTGCCCGTGCCGGGTTCATGGCAACAGCAAACTGGCGGTCCCAGTCAAGATCCCTGCGTGCATGTCCCATCTCAAGGTCGAGATCACGGGTCTTTTTCAGTTTGATCATGTCACCGACATGGGCGGCAATGCGTGAACTCATGACCCCTTCATAGACTTCTTCGGGGGTCGGAAGTGCGAGGTGTTCTGCCGGAGTCACGTAGCAGATGAAATCCGCACCGAGCGATGATGAGATTGCAGCACCAATAGCAGCTACCCGGTCATCGTAACCCGGGGCGATATCGGTGACAATGGGACCGAGCATGTAGAACGGTTTGTTGTTGGTGACACGTTTCATCAGCATGACATTGGCGGCAATCTCATCGATTGGCACATGACCCGGGCCTTCAACAATCACCGGTACATTTTCAGTGTGTGCCTTGTCGGCAAGCTCTGCGTTGATGAGCAGTTCCTGGATTGCTGCACGATCGGTTGCGTCATGGATTGCACCTGCGCGCATACCGTTACCCATGGAGAGAGTAACCTCGTGCTCCTTCATGATCTCCAGCAGGTAATCAAATTCACTGTAGAGAGGGTTCTCCTTCTCGTTATGGAGCATCCAAGCAGTCATGAATGCCCCGCCGCGTGAGACCAGTCCGCCGTGCCGCCCCTGGTTTTTCAGGCGCTTGACGGTTTCCCAGTTGATTCCGGTATGAATGGCCATGAAGTTGGTACCGAGTCTGGCCTGTTCTGCGGTGATCCGGAAGAGATCATCTTCTTTCATGTTGACAACAGCGCCATCCTTGATCGCGGCTTCAATGAATGCCTGGTAGAGAGGAACGCAACCAACAGACAGAGTTGTATTTGCTATTATCTGCTTGCGGATCTCGACAAAGTCACCGCCAGTTGAAAGTTCCATTAAGGTGTCGGCACCGGCACGCTCGGCCTGTTTTGCCTTCTCGATCTCCTGGGGGATATCTACAATATCGGTGGATGTTCCTATCGACGCATTGACCTTTGTGCGAAGCCCATCGCCAATGCCGCAGATCTTCACTTTCCGGTAGGGTGAGACCGGGATAACAATGTGGCCTCCTGCAACGCCGCGCCGGACAAAATCTTCAGTGACTCCCTCCTGTTTCGCGACGATCTTCATCTCTTCAGTAACAATACCACGCTTGGCATCAGCGACTATACTCATGAATACAGGTTGAAGTAAAGACCAGATAAAGGCTTGTTTTTTTAATTCTGGACTAAATCTGGCTTGTCTTCTCAACAAGTAAAGTTGATTTGGAATAACGCAGAATTTTTTGCTTTGTGCTGGTTACCGCAAATCCCGTTCTGTTCACGTAAATAATGGCAGATCGTTAATGCAAAGCGGTAAATTCCCGATCTGTCTGACCAATGTATAACCTGTCACTTTTCATTCCCGGAATGAGATGTTCCGCAAACAAATATTTTATATATATTTGAACACTAACTTAAGGTAAACCTTAAATGAACGAGGTGTTTTACGCTTGACAGAAAAAGATTTTGCAGAAGTTACAGTAAAGGAAGCAACCCACGATGATGCCGGCCGCGGTATCGCGCGGGTGAGCATCGAAGTGATGAAGAAGATCGGACTGGTCTCGGGCGATGTGATCGAGATCCAGGGGAAGAAAAAGGCAGCTGCAGTTGTCTGGCCCGGATTTGCACAGGATACCGGATATTCCATCCTTCGCATAGACGGGAATATACGGGGAAATGCCGGTACCGGTATCGATGAGCGGGTAAAGATCAAAAAATCCGAGGCCGTGTATGCGAAGAAGGTGGTGATCCAACCCACCCAGCCGATACGGCTCGTCGGGGGTGAACAGTACCTTGCACGGGTGTTGCGCGGCCGGTCTGTAATGGAAGGTCAGACCGTACGCGTGGATGTGATCGGAAACGCAATTACTCTGGTGATAACAAAAGTCGCTCCGAAAGGAATTGCGATTGTCACCGATGACACCGAGATCGAACTCAAAGAAGAGCCCTACAAACCCGAAGACGGAATGAGGGAAGTCTCTGACATCCACTATGAAGATATCGGTGGGCTTGGACGGGAGCTGCAGCTCGTGCGGGAGATGATCGAACTTCCACTGAGGCACCCCGAGATCTTTGAGCGTCTGGGTATTCAACCCCCCAAGGGAGTGCTGCTCTACGGGCCTCCAGGAACCGGTAAGACCCTGATCGCAAAAGCGGTGGCAAATGAAGTGGATGCACATTTCATCACCATCTCCGGCCCGGAGATTGTGAGCGGGACTTATGGGGCAAGTGAGGGAAAACTCCGGGAAGTCTTTGAAGAAGCGCAAGCGAATGCACCGGCGATCATCTTCATCGATGAAGTAGACTCTATCGCCCCCAAGCGTGAAGACACTAAAGGAGAACTCGAGCGACGCGTAGTTGCCCAGCTCCTCGCACTCATGGACGGGTTAAAGGGGCGCGGGCAGGTCATTGTGATTGCCGCAACCAACCTGCCGGACTCCATTGACCCCGCACTCCGCAGGGGGGGTCGGTTTGACCGGGAGATCGAGATTGGTATCCCGGACAAAAAAGGCCGCATGGAAATCTTCCAGGTACACACCCGCGGTGTACCGCTTGCAGACAATGTGAAAATTGAGGAATATGCAAACTCCACCCACGGATTTGTGGGCGCTGATGTTGCGCTGCTGGTCAAGGAAGCGGCCATGCATGCCCTCAGGAAGGTAATCCCCTTAATCAAAATTGACGAGGAGATCCCAAACGAAGTGCTTGATGCGCTGCGGGTGACCAACGAAGATTTTGCTGAAGCCAGGAAGCATGTGGAGCCCTCGGCAATGCGTGAAGTCCTTGTCGAAGTGCCCGACATCACCTGGAAACAGGTGGGCGGTCTTGAAGAGACCAAGCAGGAGCTCAAAGAGGCAGTCGAATGGCCATTGAAGTACCCGGATGTCTTTGAGCGACTCCAGACCAAACCCCCAAAAGGCATTCTTCTCTTCGGCCCGCCCGGTACAGGAAAGACCCTGCTCGCAAAAGCTGTGGCAAACGAGAGCGAGTGCAACTTCATCGCTGTCAAAGGCCCCGAACTGCTCTCGAAATGGGTGGGGGAATCGGAAAAAGGTGTCAGGGAGATCTTCAGGAAAGCGCGGCAGGCATCCCCTTCCATCATCTTCTTCGATGAGATCGATGCACTGGTGCCAAAACGGGGAAGCTACCCGGGTTCATCCCATGTGACCGAGAGCGTGGTCTCCCAGATCCTCACGGAACTTGACGGCATGGAAGAGCTCAGGAACGTCACCATCCTTGCGGCAACGAACCGCCCGGATATGTTAGACGATGCCCTGCTCCGCCCGGGCCGGCTCGAACGGCACATCTACGTCCCGGCACCGGATGAAGAGAGCAGGAAGAAGATCTTCGAAGTCTATCTCGGCGGCGGGACCGGAAGCATTCTTTCCAGGGATGTGGATATCGATGCACTGGTGAAACAGACCGATGGGTATGTGGGTGCTGACATAGAATCGCTGGTCCGTGAAGCCAAGATGGCAGCCATGCGCGAATTCATCATCATGATGGGCAACTGCGGAGAACAGGAACGCAAAGATGCGATCAAGAATGTGATGATCACAAAGATGCACTTCGATGCCGCACTCCTCAGGGTGAGGGGGTCTCTTGACCGCGAAGCCATAGAGGCGTCAGAACAGCAGGCATGGGAGATGCTCTACAACGAAGAGCAGCGCACCATCTTAAAGAACGCTTCAGCAGCCATCAGTCGTGGCGGAATGATGCAAAAAGTCACCCCTGATCCTGTAAAAGATGCGCTCCGGAAGGCGATCTATCATGGTAAAAAAGACTTTCAGGCCATCAAAAAACTAACAGAATCGCTTGAAAAACACCAAAAAGAATGAATGAAAACAAAAAAAGAAGATTCTGTGCTATGAGTCGTTGAAATCCATGGTCATTTCTTTTTTAATTTTTCTATCAGGGAAGTGACCCTGTCTTTTGATGCTGCTGTCGCCCCTTCATCACGTTCAATACCGATGATAACAATATCACCTTCCTTTGCACCGGGCGGAAGCAGCGATACCGGTATGGTCATGCGTACTGGCTCTGCTTCAGCACTGATCAACACCGCAATGCCCTCTTCGATACGGTCAATGCTCGCTTTCATACGCACTCACTCTGACCTCTGGTCGATAATATTTCCGCTTCCGTCTTTTAAGATTGCGATGTCCCCGCTGTTGCTCCAGACAGGTTCTGTTTTTCCCATGTAGAGTGCCGTGTTGTTCAGGGTTCCCGTACCCGAAAAGATTGTGACTGTCTCTCCGGGCACAAGGTAAACAGCCGGGAAGGTATACAGGGTACTACGGCTGTTGTCGGAGAGTGTCCAGCCTGCAATGAGCACAGTGTCATCCCCACGGTTGGTCAGCTGGACCCATTCACCATTCACATTCTGCCGGTCATCTCCCGGCGCATTAAATTGTGTGGCACTGAACACAATGGATTTTGCATTGCCGATCTGCGGTACGGTTATCGATGGCAGGGGTATGGAGATGTTGGTAGCTGCCACCGGGACAGTGGGTATCGGGAGCGCAATTAAGGTACTATTACCAGTAACCTGCGTCATGGACGTAACTGCCGGGGCTGATCCACCAATTCCCATACCGGTCTTTACTGTGTAGGAAGTCCCGTCGCTCCTCACCAGGATAGTCCCGTTGCGGTCAGTCCGGTAGACAGTGACACCGGCATCATTAAGCGTATCAACTGCCTGTTTGTGCGGATGGCCGTACGGGTTGTCCTGCCCAAGTGAGATGATTGCAACTTCCGGAGTTACCCTTGCAATGAATGCAGGCGAGCTCGAGTGCAGGCTGCCGTGGTGACCGACTTTGAGGATCCGGGAATCGATGGCGTACCCGGACTTCACCAGCGCAGTCTCGGCTTCACCGCCGACATCTCCAGTGAACAGGAAGTTGATCGTTCCATAGGATATGCGCAGCACAATGGAGTTGGTGTTTAAGTTATCGCCAAACCGTTTTTCCGGAGGGGAGAGCACCACAATCCGCAGGGCAGGGTCGATGTCGATAGTATCGCCCTGCACTGCGACCGTATAGGGGATATTTTTCTTATCGATCTTTTCTAAGAACCGCTCGTAGAGTGCCGATGTGTGCGGCATGCCGGAATCGAGCACCTGCCGTACCGCGAAATTATCCAGCACTTGTAACATGCCTCCGATATGGTCTGAGTGCGGGTGGGTAGCTACGAGCAGATCAATTCTGGTAACGCCCAGCTCTTTGAGATCGTTAACCACGCGGTCACCCATATCCACTTCACCGGCATCGATCAGGATCGTTTTGTCCCCAAAGATGATAAGCGATGAGTCACCCTGACCGACATTAAGGAAATATACGGAGAGTTTGCCATCATTATCCGCCCGGTGGGAAGAACCATGCAAGCCAAAGCCCGGAATGCCGGGATCGCTTAAGCAGCCACTCATGGCGATACACGAGATCAGAATAAAAATGATGCTGATGACTGCAACCGCACGGTGCCGGAAGATCTTCCTGATATGAGTCTCATTCATATTATGCGGATTGTGAGCGGCTGACGAGTTCATGCGCTGCCTTTGCAGCACCGGCAAGGATCTCGTCTTCGCCCGGGATCTCACGGTTCAGCATCAGCACCCTGCCATCGCAGATAGTGGTCTCAACCGCAGCCCCGTTGCACGAGTACACAAGATTAGATGTGGCGTTGTGCAACGGAGTGTTACATGCTGTACGGGCAGAGACGAGCACAATATCTGCTGGGGAACCCGCAGACAGTGTTCCCGTGCCAAAGCCCAGTGCCTTTGCCCCGTTTGTAGTTGCCATCGCAAGTGCCACAGGTGCAGGAAGAACAGTAGGATCGTTCCAGAAGAATTTCTGAAGCAGGGCAGCGGTCTTCATCTCCTCAAACATATCGAGGTTATTGTTGCTGGCGCAGCCATCGGTACCGAGGCAGACATTCGCTCCCGCAGCCATCAGCTGGCGGATGGGCATCGCCCGGTTGGTGGCAAGTTTCATGTTGCTCGCCGGGTTGTGGGAGCTCGAAACTCCGCGTTTCCCGAGCAGGGCGCACTCTGCATCATCGAGCCAGCAGCAGTGAGCGGCAGTGGTTTCCGGGGTGAGGATGCCGCATTCGTCAAGCAATGCTGCCGGGCGTGTGCCGTGCCGGGCAACACAGTCACTGACCTCCTTTTCCGTCTCGGACAGGTGGATGTGGATTGCAATCTTCTGCTCTCTGGCAAACTCGGCACACCATTTCAGCCCTTCTGGAGAGACCGTGTAGATCGCATGGGGTCCGGCAGCAGCTTTGATGCGCGGGTTGTTCATAGAACGGATCTGTGTGGCAAGCTTCTCGGTGGCCTTGCACTCGTTCTCCCGTTTTTCTGCATTGAAGAGATCGATAAAACCATAGCAGAGAACCGCACGGATACCGGATTCATCCACCGCCCGCGCTGCCTCATCCATAAAGAAGTACATATCGTTGAATGCGGTGGTGCCGCTCTTTATCATCTCGAGACAGGCCAGCTTCGTGCCCCAGTACACATCGTTGCCGGTCAGGTGAGCTTCGAGCGGCCAGATCTTCTGGCTGAGCCAGTCCTGCAGGATCATATCGTCTGCATACCCGCGGAGCAATGACATGGCCGCATGGGTGTGAGTGTTGGCAAGACCGGGGAGTGCAATCGCCCCATCCCCGTCAATCACCAGATCTGCTTCACCCTTGTGCTGTCCCCGTACTCCTTCCCCGACCGCTGTGATAATACCGCCATTGTTTACAAAAATATCTACAGCCTTTCCCTCTACCATCACATTCGCAATCAGGATCGATTGCCGTTTATTGAAAATATTGTCCATATCATCCATAATGATCTCCATTCAGCCTCAGGCCATATGCCTGATTATCATGCTTAAAATCTCATTGGTGCGGTGCCGGTATGACCTCGATATCTCAAGAATCTCATCAAAGGTCAGTACCCCTTCAGCAAGGCCGTTTGCATAGTTGTCTACCGTGCAGAGTGCGGTAAAATCCATGCCCAGTTCACCGGCAAGTGTAGCCTCGGATGCCAGTGTCATACCTACGAGATCGGCTACTCTTGACAATGCCCGTATCTCGGCAACCGTCTCAAACCGGGGGCCTGTTGTTTGTACATACACTCCGCAGTGCCGGGCTTCAGGTATGTGGGATGCGAGCTTTTGCGAGAGCCCGGCAGACAAAACAGGTAGCACATGCTCAATCGCATGATCGTGGATGGAGGGGATATCTGTCATGCTCACGTAATCGGTAGGGATCACGAGCGAGCCGGGGGTTATCTTAGGGTTCAGCGATCCGGAAGAGCCGAATGCGACAATCCTGTCCACACCTTCAATAGCGAGTGCGGCCATGTTCGCCCGGTGATTGATCCTGTGCGGAGGCAGACCCTGCTGGTGGCGCATCAGCATCACGATATCTCCGCAGAAGAGTTCAGCGTTGCCAAACGGTGTGTGCACCTGTCGCTTCCGGAGCTCCGGCAGATCAGAGAACAGGAGGCTTGTGCCCCCGACAATGCCGAGCATCAGCACCTTCCTCCGGACCGTGTGGACCGTTTACCCGCAAATGTGTTCGATACAGACAGCATGGGATACCTGCGCTTGAGAATAATTGTCGCGGGAGGCACTAATATTTAGCGAATTTTTATCGGAGCATTTACGCAAGCGTAAATTCCTTAAACGTGCCATCATCTGGTATGGGCATGTTCGATACGGTCAGCGATGAAACGATCCGGCGCGGGGAATGCACGGACATTTATTTCGAGCGCACGGAAGAAATGCTTAAGGCAGAGGGGATCAATCCGCACGTTGTCATGGAGGCGACTGCAACTGAACTGCCTGATACCTGGGCAACATTCTGCGGGCTTTCCGATGTGATCGCGCTGCTCGAAGGGATGCCGGTAACCGTTGATGCACTGCCCGAAGGCACCGTCTTTTACAAAAATGAGCCGGTGCTGCGAATATCCGGCAAGTATCGGGACTTCTGCCGCTATGAGACAGCAATCCTCGGTTTTCTCTGTCATGCCTCCGGTATTGCAACTGCTGCCGCCCATGTCAAGCTTGCTGCCCATAAGCGGCCGGTCTATTCCTTTGGTTCACGCAGGCAGCACCCCTCTATCGCACGCATGATCGAGCGGGCGGCATGGATCGGCGGGGTGGACGGGGTCTCCAATACCTGTGCACCGGAAGGGATGCCGGTTGTCGGAACAATGCCGCACACTTTTGTGATGTGTTATGATACACCGGAGGATGCGTGGCGTTCGTTTGACAGGCATGCTTCCAAAGAGATCCCCCGCATCATGCTCTCCGACACGTACTGCGATGAGAAGTCCGAATCGCTCCGGGCGGCAGCCTGCGGAGCAACCGCAGTCAGGCTCGACACACCACGCTCACGCAGGGGCAATATGCGATCTATAATCGAAGAAGTCCGCTGGGAACTGGATTCCCACGGGTATTCCGGCGTGAAGATCTTCTTATCTGGCGGAGTTACCCGTGAAGAGGTGAACGAGTACCGCGATATTGTGGATGCATTCGGTATCGGGGGAACGATTGCGAATGCACCCGTGATTGACTTTGCGCTGGATATCGTGGAGATAAAAGGCGCGGCAAAGGCAAAACGGGGCAAGCGGAGCGGGGTGAAACAGGTGTACGAACAGTCATCAGGAAAGCGTACGGTGCTGCCAGTGGCAAGCAAAATGCCACATGGTGCAATTCCGCTGATTGAACAATTTATAAAAGACGGTGCAATAACAAAAAGATCGGATATGGTGGATGCGCGGGCAAAGGTGCTCACCTGGCTCAAATCTCCGGCAGCATCAGAGAAATAATTGTTTTTTTCCAGGAAATCACAGTTTTATCTCCCGCCCTTTTTAAAGCCCAATTCTTTTAACCTATGGCATCCTACTAAAGAGGAGCGGGCTGGTAGATCAGTGGTAGATCGCTCCCTTGGCATGGGAGAGGCCGCGGGTTCAATTCCCGCCCAGTCCATTCGTTTTTCGACCAGAGCCTAAGCGGCTCCGGTCTCTTTTCACCAGATAAGTCATATCGTTTAGTGTCATGCGGTCAAACACCAGTCAGGTTTTTACACAAAGCAGGGTTTTAAACCGGTCGCATAAAAAAAATGTCACCGATTATACGCAAGCGGCATGTCCGGGCTGGCGGCAAGCTTGAAGATGCAGAGATTCAGCCGATGTACCGGAAAGCCGGGTTATTATCAGGCTGAAGTATCCCAACGGCATAGACACTCCCATAATTCATCCAGATCATTAAGCAATGACACTACGGTTCACAAAGAAGTGTCCTACGTTATTTATACTTAAATACCAGAGGGACTATCCAGACCTCTTATGCGTATCCGTGATCTGATCCTCCCAAAAGACAAGATCTTTTTTACTCTTTTTAAAGAGATGGCCGAAATGATTTCAGAAGCCTCCACTACATTAAACGAGATCACCCACGAACTTCCGAATGGCACGGAAAAATCTCACAAGGTGCGCCAGTTTGAGCATAAATGTGACGAGATCACCCGTAGTGTGTACGAACAGCTGAACGAATCACTGATCACACCGCTCGAGCCGGAGGAGATCTCCCGGCTTGCTCCGGTCCTGGACGATGTCATGGACCGCATTGACCGGGTCACCCAGCAGATCTGCAACTACGAGCTTAACGAGAGTAATGAGACATTAAAGGAATTTTCCTACCTGATCATGATGTCTGCCTCAGAGATTGTAGAAGCAGTTACTGCTCTTGAAAGCTTAAAAAAGCCTGATGAGGTAAAGAGCCATGCAAGCGAGATCAACCGGTTATACAACATCTCCATAGAACTGCAGGCAAAGGCAGTGCTCGATCTGTTCAAGACAAAGGATCTGCTGCTGATAATCAAGCTCAAGGATATCTACGAGGGGCTCGGCCGGGTGATGGAGAAGTGCAATGATGTCGGGCACGCACTCAATGACATCGTGATGAGCCATGCATGATTGGCATGGAACCAATCATTCTGTTTGGCATCATCCTTGCGCTTGCCTTAAACTTTGTAAACGGCCTCAATGATGCCTCGCACTCGATTGCAACGGTAGTTGCTACAAAAGCGCTCTCGCCCATCAAGGCAGTGTTCTCTACTGCCATCTGCAACATGATCGGGCCGTTTATCTTTTCTACGGCTGTTGCAGCAACAATTGGTACCGCTATCGTTACCCAGGGTGCACTCACCCCACTATCAATTGTCGTAGCTATGGGTGCATCGATCGTTTTGGTCTTTGTTGCTACCCGTATGGGAATTCCGCTCTCCAGCAGTCATGCCCTGGTGGGAGGGTTACTGGGAGCAGGGATAGGGGCGATTGGCTTTTCCGCAGTTATCCTTCCCGGTGCAGACACCGTGTTTCAGGTTTTTTCCTACGCGATCATGGGTGCGATTCCCGGGGCCCTTGTACTTGCCATCATCTGTGCAGCGTTTGAGGGAGATATCAGGTATGGAGTCCTGCTGGGAAGTGTTTGCGGAGCGGGAATAATCATCCCGATCCTGATGATTGCCGGTGTAATACAGATCCACGGCCTCTTTGCGATCGTGCTCTTCATCTTCATCTCACCGCTCCTTGGCATGGCGGGCGCATTCCTCTTTAATATCCTTGTTTCACAGATGATCAAACACTCACGGCAAAACAGGGCAAAACACATCTTCCAGCCCCTGCATGTGCTCGCATGTCTCGGACAGGCAACCGCCCATGGCGCGAACGATGGACAGCACGCTGTGGGTGTGATTACCGCACTGCTTGTCTCATCCGGATTTCTCGTAACCTTTGAAGTGCCTGTGTGGGTAATTCTTGCATCAGCAGTTGCAATCGGTCTGGGCACCTGTTTTGGCGGGTGGCAGGTAGTTGATAAAATGGCAAAAGAGATCACCAAGATCCGACCGTACCAGGGATTCTGTGCTGCAACTGTGAGCAGTGCAATTCTTGTAATGGTCACCCGGCAGGGCATACCCGTCTCCTCCACCCAAACGATCAATGGCGCGATAATCGGCGTGGGGACAACAAGGGGCAGGAACGCTGTGCAGTGGAAGGTTGTGCGTGAGATGATGACGGCATGGATAATCACCATCCCGCTCGCTCTGGCAGTGTCATGGGCCGGATACATGCTTGTCAGCTTCGTACTGACTATGGTATAGTGCCCGCACAATTTCGCTATATTTTTTAAGATCCTTCACCGATTACCAGTAGGTTTGTTATGGGTATTCGTGAATTGTTGATACCAAAGGATAAGATATTTTTCGACCTGTTTGAAAAGCAGGCAGAGGTTATAACGGAGGCCGCCTGGCTGCTCGTTGCCCTGACCGAGGATTTTACCGATGTCAAGCATAAGCGTCACGCAATCGAACTGCTTGAACACAAGGGAGACCTGATCACCCATGATATCTACCAGCAGCTGAACAGCACGTTTATTACTCCGATCGATCCCGAAGAGATCTCAAAACTTGCATCATCCCTTGATGAAGTACTGGACTATATCGATGGTGCAACCGAGAAGATGTACTATTATAATATTGAATCCACGGACTCCCACATGATCGAACTGGCAAAACTGATCCATATGTCCAGTGTAGAGATCGAAAGTGCGGTAAAAGCCATCCGTTCAATCAAAGATCCCCGGTATATCGAAGAACGCTGCATTGAGGTAAACAGGCTCGAAAATCTTGCTGATGATGTGCTTGCTCATGCGGTGACCGACCTCTTTAAGACAACAGATGCTATTACGATCATCAAACTCAAAGATATCTACGAACATCTTGAAATTGCGACTGACAACTGTGAAGATGTTGCAAACGTGCTGTCCGATATCGCTATCCGACACTCGTGAGGGGCAGAATCACACGTAAGGAGTCTGCATGATAGAGGCACCGTTTATCCTGATTATTGCCATCATCGTCATTGCGCTGATCTTTGATTTCACTAACGGGTTTCACGATTCGGCAAACTCAATCTCAACGGATGTCTCGACAAAAGTAATCTCCCCGAAAAATGCGGTGGCCTTTGCCGCATTTTTTAATTTTATTGCTGCATTCGGGTTTGGGGTTGCGGTTGCGAGTACGATCGCCAAAATCATTCAACTGGAGGTTGTCGAGACCGCTATGGTCCCCTATATCATTCTCGCTGCACTCACCGGTGCAATCGTATGGAACATAATCACCTGGTTTTTTGGCCTGCCCACATCATCTTCCCATGCCCTTATCGGGGGGATGGCAGGAGCCGGTATATCGGCAGCATGACTGGCGGCGATCAAGTGGTCCACGGTTGAGCTGGTAGCGATATTTATGATCCTGTCCCCTCTTATTGGTTTTGCAATTGGTTTTTTATTTATGGCAATCGTGCTCAATCTTACCAAAAATGCCCATAAATCAACTGCAGAAACCCATTTCAAACGGCTCCAGCTCTGCTCAGCGGCAGCCTATAGTTTCAGTCACGGAACAAACGATGCCCAGAAAACGATGGGTATCATAGTTCCGCTGCTCTTCTCAATCGGATATTTCGGATCTGCTGTTGACCCAAACCACCTGCCGGTTCCCTTATGGGTGATCCTTATTGCCCATACCGCCATCGCACTCGGGACACTCTTTGGAGGATGGCGGATTGTAAAAACAATGGGCTACAAGATCACCAAGCTGCGCCCTGTGCATGGGTTTGCTGCAGAAACTGCCGGAGCGGCAACCATCATAGGGGCTTCTATTGCTGGTATTCCGGTGAGCACTACGCACATAATCTGCACATCGATCATGGGCGTGGGTACCACCATGGGCGCAAGTACCGTAAAATGGGGTATTGCACGGAGCATCGCTCTTGCATGGATCATGACAATCCCCATCAGCGCCCTGATCGGTTTTATCTCATTTATGGTAATCCGGCTCATTGTCGGATCATGAAAAAATTATCCGCCCTTTTTTTTAGATCTTGCGAAATACCGGCACCGTGCACTGATCGGGCAGAGTTCGCACTGCGGTTTTTTTGCATTGCAGCATGCCCGCCCGTGAGCGATCAGGACATCAGTGAGATTACCCCATTGCTCCTGCGGAAAGATTGCCATAAGATCCTGTTCAATAATGGATACATTATCAGTATTGGAAAAGCCGATCCGCAGGGCAAGCCTGCGGACATGGGTATCCACCGCGATCCCCTCGTTCCTCCCGAGTGCATGGTAGAGCACGATGTTTGCTGTTTTCCGGCCAACGCCGGGAATAGTGAGTAACTCATCCATCGATTCAGGAACATTTCCCCCAAAGGCAGAGAGAAGAACCTGGGAAGCAGCGATAATATTGCGGGCTTTTGCGTGATAAAATCCAAGACTGTGGATGATCATTTCCACATCTTCCGTCTTTGCCTTTGCAAGAGCAGAGGGTGTCGGGTATTTTTTAAAAAGCGGTTCTCTTACGTTCAGCACCGCACGATCAGTAGTCTGCGCTGACAGGATGGTGAGGATGAGTACCTCAAAGGCAGAGCCTTTCGAGAGGATGGCGGGAGAATTACGGGGATCAGGATAGTGTTTTACAAGGAGAGAATAGCACTGCGCTGCGTCCTGTTTTTTCATAGCCTCATGGGGTAGGGCGGATTCGAACCGCCGTCAAAGCGTCCCAAACGCTCTAGGATGGACCAGGCTACCCTACTACCCCGCGCCATCATAGATGCGACGGGATGATAAAAATAGGTAATGGTCTTTAAGGGTCAGACCGGCAGGGGATTTTTATTGGATTCAGACACAATGGTGCCGGTGAATGTGCCTTTGAGGATGGCGTTTTGCAGGTTTTCCGGCTCTGTTCCATCCAGTACAACCAGAGGGATATGACTGCGCTCGACTATCCGGGCGGCGATGATGTCAAGCACATTGTTGGATCCGGCGCCAAGACCGATCTGGCTGACAACCCCCAGCAGCTGCTGGGGCGTGAGAGTCTCAAACCGCTTCGCATCTTTATGCTTTTTCGGGTCTTTGTCATAGATACCATTTACCGAGGTCGCATTGATAAAAACCAACGCCCTTACGCGTTCGGCGAGCACTGCGGCAACTGCGTCGGTCGTCTGGCCCGGTGTAATACCACCCATCACCACGATCTTGCTGGATTCTGCAAACTTCTTTGCCTCCGCATGACTCTCTGCAACTTTCGGGTAGGCTGCATCACCCAGTGCTGCAATAAGGAGTGTGGCGTTGAGCCGGGTGACAAGGATGCCGATCTCATCGGAAGTCCCCTCATCCACACCGAGTTTTCGTGCAGCTTCAATATAATCCCGTGCTGCACCGCCCCCGCCAACGACCACAAAGAGCCGGTGGTGCTCTGCGATCGCCCTGAGTACCGGGACATAGCTGCTGATCCTGTTCCCGCTGAGTTCTGGGATAAGGATCGAACCACCCAGCGAGATGACAATATTTCTCATTGCACTAGTTTTTGTACCTGATGCTCATATAGAGTTGTTTACTATGTTTTACTGCCCGAACTGTAAAAGCCAGGATATATTTCCCGTTGCCGGCGGATGTGTCGGACAGGTATATCTCTGCAAAGACTGCGGATACCGCGGCTCGTTTGTGCTCGAGATCGATGGTGCAGATGCATTCCGGGAGATCGAAAAAGAGAATAAGGATCATCCCTAATCACGTTTACGAAGGCAGGATATGTACGAGGCACGCCAGTACGCAAAACTTAAGAATAATACGGTGAAGTGCTCGCTGTGCAGTCACCGCTGCACGATCAATGACGGCAAGCACGGCATCTGCGGAGTGCGGGTGAACGAACATGGTTTACTTGTGGCGATGACCTACGCAAAGATCAGCGCTGAAGCGGTTGACCCGATCGAGAAAAAACCTCTTTTTCACTACCTGCCCGGCACCCTTTCATACTCGCTGGGATCTATCGGCTGTAACTTTCACTGCCAGCACTGCCAGAACTGGCATATCTCCCGGCAGGGACTGGATGGTGCAATGCTCCGTTTTCTGGAGCCGGCAGAAGGCGTACAGCGGGCGATTGCGAGCGGGAGTGCAAGTATCTCGTGGACATACAACGAGCCTACGATATGGCACGAGTACGCGCTTGATATGGGTGCGATTGCCCGGGCTAAAGGACTGGGCACGATCTATGTGACGAACGGGTACATAACAGAAGAAGCTCTCCGCGAGCTCGCACCGATGCTCGGAGCATTCCGTGTCGATCTCAAGGCATTCTCGGATGATTTTTACAAAAAGATCTGCGGTGCGAAACTTCAGCCGGTGCTCGACTCAGCACAGCTCGCCCGCGAGCTCGGAATGCATGTCGAGACCGTCACACTGGTGATCCCGGGTCTCAATGACAGCATGGAAGAGCAGGAAGGGTTGATCCGCTGGGTGATAGAACATCTTGGCCCGGAAACTCCGATGCACTTCTCCGCGTTCCACCCGGATTACAAGATGCTCGACCGTGGATCTACACCTGTGGCAATGCTGGAAAAGATCTACAGGAAGGCAAAAGAACTTGGCCTGCGATTCCCATATCTTGGCAATGTATCCCGTAATCCCTTTGAGAACACGTACTGCCCCAAATGCAATGCGATGCTGATCGAGCGACAGGGATTTTCCAGCCGGTTTGTGGCACTCGAAGGCCAGCAATGCACAAACTGTGGTGAAAAAATCGAGATAATACGCCATGTCAACTGAACACAGTACTCCCGCTCAACAAATCTCATCTGCCGAGCCCCGCTTTATCGCTGATCGTATGCTCGGTACACTCACCCGTTACCTTCGGTTCATGGGGTACGATACTACCAGTGCCAACAATCTTGCAGCGGGCAATGCAAAGGAAGATACACTCCTGCTCGAACTCTGCCTTCAGGAACATCGTATCCTGCTCACAAGGGACGCCGAACTTGCACGGCGCGGGAAAGAACAGGCGATCCTGGTCAGATCCGAAGACGTGATTGAACAGGTGCAGCAACTCATCGGACTCGGCTGTATCAAGCGAAGGGTGACCATGAGCAGGTGCTCGCTCTGTAATACACAAGTACGGGAAGCATTCGAATGCGAGATTGCAGGTGCTGATTATGCACCAAAGGACTGGAGGGGATTGTCGTTTTTCTGGTGCGAGCAGTGTAAGAAACTCTACTGGAACGGTTCGCATGGACGTATGCTTGAGGAGCGGATTGCAGGGAAGTGATGAAGGGCACGGAAACTCCGTCTTCCGATCGGGTCAACGGGATAATGTGTAAAATGCATGGTATTTGAGACGCGCTAAATATATTGAGTTCCATACCCAATAATACTGAGAAATATCAGTCTTCATTTAAGAATTCCACACCCAGAACATGATATCTGTAATTATTCCGGCGTATAATGAAGAGGCCACCATTCAACGGTGCCTGTCTGCCCTGTCCAACCAGACCGTTTCCCGCAGTTCCTATGAGCTGATTGTCGTTGACGGGAATTCCAGCGACCGGACACGGGAAATTGCAGCTGAATATGCTGATCTGGTGTTTATTCAGGAATCTGAACGGGTCCCCGGAGCACGAAATGACGGGTTTGCCCGGGCAAAGTATGATATCGTTGCAACCACGGATGCCGACAGTGTAGCTGCCCCGGACTGGATTGAGCAGATTCTTCACTCATTTACAGATCCCCATGTGGTCCTTGTCTTTGGCCCGGTAACCACTATCGAAGATACGCCAAAAAACCGGTGCTATGTCATGCTGTTCGATATCCTGATGGGGTTTGGAGCGGCAACCCGCCTTTATTATTATACACTCGGTTGCAACACCATCTTCAGGTATGAGGTCCTGAAGCATGCCGGAATGTACAGGGTTATGGATGCCGGAGACGATCTGGAAGTGGCAACCCGGATGCGCAAAGAGGGAAAAGTCATCTTTAATCCCAACTTAAAAGTCGGGTTTGATTTCCGGAGATATGACCAGTACGGGTTCTGGCAAACGATCTTTGAATGGTACTGGATTGTCCTTTGTGGGGGTATATCCAAGAGATTTACCTATACAAGGAAGGAATACAAAAGCCAGAACTCAAACGAAACGGATCGAAACGGCCGACCAGACGAAAAATGAATCATGTTAACAGCTGGATCCGGACCGGTCTATCAGTCTGTTTTTCCGGGCTCTTCTTCTTTTTTCAGATACTTCAGTTCACGTTTGAAGATGGCAAGACCGGCAATGGCGCCAAGAATGATATTTAAGTAAAATGTCACAAAACGCCAGAGTATGACAAAAATCCCAATCATTCCCGAGGGTATGATCAGCGCATACAACGATGATGTGGAAAGCTCGGTTACTCCCGATGCACCCGGAGTGAGCGGGATCATCATGATGATTGCAATCAGGATCTGGAAGAAAAAAGATTCGAGAATAAAAGGGCCAAGACCCAGACCCATCATAATTACCGAAGCAACGAGGAACTCACTGATCCAGAATAGTGCTGTTACGATTCCTCCAAAGAGCAGTCCTCTCCAGGCAGTTCCGGTAAACCGGGACATGGTCGCAAATAAGTTATCAATCTCATGATCTGCCCGCTCAGTTATCGACTGGTGCGAGGCAGAGAATCTTCCGAACCGGGAGACAAGCCAGTTGACCAGTTTCATCAGGATATTTTTTGTCCGTTCCGGATACTTGATGGCGAGAACCGGAATGAGGAGGAAACTAATGAGGAAGAGCCATGCGATGATAACAAGGATGATTAAGGCAGGGTTAAAAATACTCCCGATATACCGGGTCATCAGGATCATGAGAAGAATCCCCATGACGGTCAGGATTATACCATCAAGGACCCGCTCCATGATAACAACCGCAGTGGCATCACCAATTTTAACCCCCGCCCGGTAGAGTTCATGCACCCGGACCGGTTCTCCACCTGCCTGCCCGGGTGTGATGGTACCGGCAAGCAGCCCGGCAAGTACCATGTTCACGCAGTATGGGAGTTTTACATGGTAGCCAAGCGAGCCCGACATCAGCTGAATCCTTATGCCCCAGAGCACGAGTGCAAGGAGTCGAAACATGATGGCAAGTCCTAAAAAGAAGAGATTGAACGAGAGTATATAGCCAATTGTTTCCTCGTTAAAGGTTGTCGCAAAGATGATGATGATAACCGTTAAGGAAAAGAGGATTGAAAGCGCCAACCAGCCCCGTGATGATAGTTTTACCATATTACTTTGTGACCCCTGTTATCTATCCTGATTGTTAGTTAAGTTTGACATTGTCAGGTTGTAAGAGTTTGGATTTTTTTTAAAAATGGATACCAAACAGTATTACAGTATCGTTGCCGGAGATTGCCCGCTCATATCGGCTGACGGGGGGACAATTGACGGTGGCCGGATCCCTGCCTTTTTAAGCTCCGCCCATGATCGCCGGGTGACTTCAGATTTGAACTCGAACTCCAGCCGTAGGTCGTTGACATATCCCTTTGCACGGATTCGCTTGTAGAACGGGAAGTCCTCGAAGAGGACTGTGTAAGGATACCTTTTTGAGATGATCACGTACTTCGAGGTAACAAGCGCCTCTTTTAAGATCTTCATTGCCGTGTCAGCATCGGAATCCGGGTGAATGAAGAGATCGATTACGATCATCATGGCCAGATCGCCGGCATTGCCACTTGTTACCGGCTGGCTGAAGATGGTATTGTTCGGCACTGATACCAGTTCATCTGCCGGTGTCTGGATACGCGTCGAACGGATGCCGATATCTTTAACCTCCCCGTATTTGTCGCCGATTGTTACCTTGTCGCCGATCTGGTACGGCTTTTCAAAGATGATCACGATGCCCCCCACGATATCGGAAAAGAGGTCTTTTAACCCAAACCCGATAGCAGCACCAAAAAGCCCCGAGAATGCAATCATCTGGGTCAGCGAAGGTTCGATGACAGCGATGATAATGTAATAGAGTGCAACCATGTAGACAAGGAGCTTCAACAGGGGAATGGTCATAGTGACAGATGTCCGGTACCAGCCGATCCGCTCCGAGACATGGACGAGGATGAAACTGAGCAGGTACGAAATAACATAGGCGATGATGATGATAGAAACGATGTACAGGATCAGGTTTGTATCAATGGTTTTTATCGGGAGTTCCATCGCAACATCCGCCGTAACATTGGAGAGCAGGGTATCAGCCATGGTCACCACAACCTCCGTGTTTTCTTAAGATATTCAGTCACCGGACCAAGGGCAAAGGGCATGATACTGTAATAGCCTGTATCGTCCCGGACAAGACCCTGCTGGATGAGGCGGTAGAGCACCCGTTCGATATCCATCTCGGATCCGGCTATTGCGGAAAGATCCTTTGCATGCAGCGATTCCATGGACAGGATGACGGAAAGAATGAATGATTCATCCGGGTCAAGGGAGATGGAATACGAAGATACGGTGATTGCACTTAATGATATTGCATTATCCTTCAGGCTCGCATTCCACAGCAGGATCGCGACACCTGGATTTCCCCTGGCTATCCGGTTGATCTTTTCAAAAATTACATCCTCTATGGAGATCTGGACGCGTTTTTTCCGGGGCAGCCCGTGAAGTATCAGGATAAAATTAAGCTTTATCCACGGGACTGAAATTTCGGTTGCAGTAAACGGCAGGCGCACCGACTGGTGGATCACGGAGAAAAACATCGCTCGCTCGTCTGCCCCCCCATCAACAAACCGGATCTCCCCGGACTTATAGCGCGACAGGATCACCTGCTTGAGAAGCGGTGCATCCATCCTGGTTAAGGTAACTATGGTGGGGAAATACGCATCAATGTTCATGACGGAGGAGAGGTAATGCCAGCTATAGGTGTTCCATGTCGTGATGAAGATCTTTTTTGACGTGATCTGCATGTGCAGGAACGTATCAAGGACATCAAATCCCCCGATAACTCTTGTTGTAAGGAACTGGCAGTTCTCGATCAGGATGATATCACCTGGAAGGGACGAGAAGTCCGGGAGGGCGGACTGGTTAATGACAAACTTAAGGGGCAGATAGTGCACCCTGTCGCTGTAGATGCGCCGGATCTCGTCAACGATGGTCGTGCGGCCACTCATCGGTTCTGCAATGATGGCAATGTGAGGCGGAGCACCGGACCCGGACCGTTCGATGGCATCGGTGATCTCTTTTATTTCCCGTTCAATACCGATGACATTGCCTGCAAAAGCAGCTTTCTCCCCGTCTGCCATATCCAATCCAGGTCTCCTGTTAGTGAGATATACGGGAGATTATTAAAGGGTATGCAAAATCCAGTGTTGATAGTGACGGGGATTTTAAAAAATTTATCTCTATGCGGAGGATGAGATCTGTTGTCAGTTGCTGTTATTGGTCAGGGGAAATGGATAGCTCGTCCCGGATAAACGAATGGTCGCGGGTGTAATTGTACAAAAGGTGATTGATCATAAGGCCGTCTGGTATGCTGAACAGTCGCCCTGATGGCTGGTCCCCGGAAACCCGGCCCCGTATTTCCATCAGCGTCGTGCTCATGACACCGGTGTCCATGACGTCTTCGTAGTTGTTGTCAATGGAGATCCTGTCGCCGACCCGGTACATACTGGAGAGCATGATTAAAAAGCCCCCGACAAAATTCCTGAACACATCCTGCAGGGCAAATGCAATACCGGCGCCGATGATACCATACGACACAATAAGCGAAGAAGTATCGGTCAGCCGGAGGCCTGAACTGAACAGGAAACTGCTGGATGCGAGGCTCGAACAAAGAGAGGACGATGTTGTTCCGGCAGATTGAGGCTACGGACTCACCAATTGAATGCGGTACCGACTACCGCTCATGATGCACCACGGGGACTATCTCCTTTCTATCCCTGGAACCGGAGCAGAAGGAAAATCGAAACGAACCTCTGCCAGATCACTACGACCGATGAATAACACGGTTCTGCCCCCGCCACATTCTCCGGAAAACCGGCACCCCGGAAAAAACGACCCTCATATTCGCATTCCGGCAGGGTTTCTAAGGTCGGGATGGGGTAAACCAAGTGGCGAAAAATGCCTCGATTTAATGGGCTCTGACAGCCATTGGGTGAGGGGCTTTCCTGCCGTATTTTGGCAATCATGGCACAATAATGCCTCCGTTTCCACACGAACCGAAACGGACGGTTTTACGGGATTTTCCGGTATCGCCCCCTTTGTAAGGGGTGGGAAACGGAGCCCGTATCGGGCTTATTTTCCCTCAGGGTCCATACCCCCTGATAAAAGGTGTCTCTGACGAAGGGTAAATGAGGGGGACATCTCATACCCCCATTCCCGTAATCAACTCGACCACTTGCTGAGCAGTCACCGGGTCCATCACCCGGGTCAGTACCAGCCCGGCCAGATCACATCCGGAATTTTTTCATCCGATTCAAAACATCGTTTGCGGTAATCCGTGAGCTGCAAATCTCTAAATATACCTTTGATAGATATCCACATGCTCTGCCCGGATATGACCTTTCAAATCCGTATGACATTACCGGAAACCTTCCATACCATATCCCGATTTTCGTCATATCAGGGATGTTCCAGCAGGAAGTTGTGATTTAAATGGTCTCAAAAAGTAAAACGAAGTCAAAGAAACCGGTCCACAATACAGTCGAACCTGCCCGTGCAGATACGACCGTACCGTCAGATATTCCCGCAGAAAAATCCGTTGAACAACTGATCCGGGAACTCAAAGATCCCAACGAAATTGTCCGTTCTACCGCAGCCGGGACACTCGGACACCGCAAATCGGAAAAGACTATCGAACCGCTTATTCTGGCCCTGAAAGACAACCATGTCTGGGTCCGGCACGGAGCTGCATGGGCGCTCGGTGAGATACGGTCAGAAACGGCAGTAAACGCACTCAGACTGGCGTTGAACGACGAGGATGGAATAACGAGAGATAAAGCAGCCGAGGCATTGGGAAAGATCCAAGGGAATTAAAACGGGCAGCAAACAGGATCCGGAAGATCGTCTTCAAGGTCCGGTTCTCCCCGAACGCCTTGTTCAACGATAATGGCGGGATATATAACGGGAGTTCCACGGCCGATGAAAAATTCAAAAGCGAACAGTGCCCGATGAAGATTCAGTCGAAAGGTTTTCGATCTTATCTATGAAAGGTTCCAGAGAATAATGAATCCAAAGGGGTTTTCTTATGCAAAATTATTTATAAATCGCATAATAATTGGTGATAGTTTGAATATGCAATGATGATGAGAGCAATGCGTGTTCACCATTCAATGACCGTAAGGTACCACCGAATCTGATTTCAATAATCCACCTACCCCCGGTTTCCCCCACCCTGTTCCGCCGGACCTCGATAAAGGAACAGAACTCTCCGCTCCGTCTCTCAATTGGTCAAAGGGGAATTGATTATGGACACCACATCTGACTCACCGTTCCCATTCACGACCCTCTCCCGAAATCATCAATAATTATGGGTATTTCACCCACCGCCCCATGAGCAGCCATACTATGAATCACATATAAAAAATTGGAACAATGCAAAACGATGCGTTCAGCTAGCGATACTCAACCCC
>JAUSBW010000130.1 GCA_030651815.1 Methanoregula sp. | reverse complement strand
TTGTTTGGGCATATTCGTTTTTTGCGAGCGAAGCGAGCGCGCCGACTATATATACCTTTTTATAAATGATTGGAATTATTTTAGGGCAGTAATCCCGCACGAGGTAAAAAGGTAATTAAATTCCTTAAGCTGAGGGCTATGCAATGATTTCATACCGTTCACCTTCAGCATCGATTATCGCGTGTCCGCTATGACTGTAGATATCTAAACGGCCCTTGTTTATTTGGATAAATTCCTTAAGAAGTTTCAATCCCATTCCCCCAAGTTCCGGTCTTGTACTGAATCCATCTTGAAATGCCAGTTGTAATGTCTTATCATCCGGTATAGTATCCGTTTTTCCGGTAGCTCGTAGATAAGTTCGAACCGATTGGGGGATACCAATCCCAAAATCAACAGCAGTGATCTTTACTACTTCCAGCTGAGGATATTTCTGACCACAACTGTAGACGCCATTTGGAGAAAAACCGTGAGTAAAAGCGTTTGAATATATCTCCAGTACATTGCTCACTATAGCTTCAATGAGATCCGGATGAATATTGATCCATCCCTTACCTATCCATTTTTCCTGAAGATAACGGGAAATTTTTTGCAGATCCGGTTCCCGATCTTCCCGGTACGGAACAGAATTCCCATCCCAGGGAGAAACATCCTCACCCATCTCGAATAAAAAACCATTTTGTTCCAGGTTGGCTCTGAGAGCGGATGTTAATGTGTCCGTATTGAGTGATACCGATCCTCCATTAGATTTGATATGAGAGATCATTCCTCCCAGAAAAGCCACGGCATTTTGCTTTAAAAAATCGCATCTTGAAAAATCAAGTTCGATCTGTGGTTTATCTTGACAATTGCTCCAAATTTTAAAAAGGGTATTGAAATCACTGGGATCATCATTTATCCGGGGAATGAAGATCGCAACCACATAGAATTATTTCCCGTATGCCGTAATAAATTCAGGTATCGCTTGTGTCGTTTATGGTACATTATACAAACATCAGTATCGGGAAGGCAGATCGGTAATCCTGGTTTTCACCAGACCCTCTCCGAGCAGCACCCCGGTCGTTCGCCCCCTTCCGCTCCTATCCGGCGTGCGTCCGGTACCGGGCGTGGTGGCGGCGGGCCGGCGATGCGAGCGGTTGACGCAGGCGGGGGAAGGCGTTCAGAGGGGAACTGACAACACATGACTCACGGGTAAACAAAAGTACATGTTCTTCTCCCTCCGGATTGTAAAAAAGAGTATTGTGCAAAATTAAAAAGGGTTATAGACGTGCTGAGTACAGATAATTAAAGAGTAATAAGCAGAGGTCCTGATGAATACTTTTTCAATAAAAATCAAGGAACCGGCCGAAGAATGGTTAAAAAAATACGATAAGAACATCCAGCAGCGTTTTGTAAACAAAATCAGAAAATTAAAAGAAAACCCGGAACTCTATGGAAAGCCATTACGAAAACCGCTCCATGGGTACTGGGAAATCTATTTTGAGAAAAAGTTCAGGATATTTTACACCATTGATCGAGTCAATCAAGTCGTTTATATCGAAGCGATTAACCACAAGGACGAATGTTAGATCCCCAGTTCTTTTGCGACTTCTTCAAAGTCACGGGATTTCACATTCTTTGCAGTACCTTTTTTTATCTGTGCCATGACATTCCGATCCGCAAGGACTTCGATAGTGCGGTTCATGGAATCATATTCATCTTTGGATATGGTCACCCATTCTGTTTCATGCCTGCCATGAACGAGTACTTTATTCATATACACAAATGAATTGTCATTTTCAGATATTAAACAATGAGGTAGCGCTCAATGAAAAAGGGAAAATTGTCAGAAAATTTTTCTTACAACTCCTTTCCATTCATTCCCCGGGGGAGCTCCTTTAAGATCTTCGCGCCAAGAAAAAACGGTAATGTTCCAGAAAATGGTACAGCCACTGCTCATTTTTCAGATTACATTTAAGACAACTAAAGAAGGTGGAATCAGCAACAATGCAATCATCCGTCAATTGCCCGCCACCAGATTATCATATCGTTCTGAATCGATCTTTCCCCGCTTCAGCAATCCCTTAGCTAACGTCGCCTTCATAAGGTCGATAGTGTCTGCAACATTTGACTTCTTACGGTATTCAGGGTAAGTATCATAAATCAGAAGCAGGAGTTCCTCAATCGAGAGATCGTCATACATCTCCCGCACCATCTTCATGCCGGCAAGGATCGGCAGCATCTGCTCGTTGCGTATAACTTCCTGGTAGATCTTCAGGTATTGTAAATGTCCCTTTTCAGTCAGCTCAACTCTGCCACCGCTGATGTCCTCGGAGTTCTTTGGATAAGAATAGCTCCAGCAATTTTCAAGGTAGAAAGGACGCCGTATCGCATCTTCAATCTCCTTGGAATATGGGCCACGGTAATGCTGGATAAAGACAATGAAGTCCTTGACCAATGGATGGAAATTCCAGAGAAGAAACACTTCCTTCTCAAGATGAAGAAGCGAGATCTTCTTATTTGACGCTCCTAAAACCAGGAGGATAAAATTCTCCAGCGCCTTCTGCCTCGCTTCGGATTGTTCTTGTTGTCTCATTATTATTCACAAATCACAATGATTTCCTATTTTCTCTATAGTCAATGCAAATTTCATTTGAATAGTATTAATATATTTTTCAACATGTGCCGTGCGGGGTGTGAAAGTAATCAGAGACTAACGAGCAGGGCGTTCTGCACCCCCGGTAATTTTCACCACCTCGCATAATCACGGATATTCCCCGGTTTATTCGTGTTTGCCTCCCACCCCTTACAAGTCAGCCCGGTCGTTCGCCCCCTTCCGCTCCTATCCGGCGTGCGGCCGGTACCGGGCGTGGTGGTGGCGGGGCGGCGATGCGAGCGGGGGTAAGTAGGGTGTGTGGGGAAGGCATTTTTGAGGGGAAGTTGTGACAGCGAAAGCAATAGAAGAACCGTGAGTGTACTTCAGACTCAATTCGGATATTTGAAGGAATGATAAGATCCAAGTGAGTGTGGACAACTCATGAAAATACTCACTTGGAATATCAATCACCGCATCGGGAAAAAGAAAATCCCGATTGAAATGGCAGATGCGCTTGCTTCCTTGTCCCCGGACATTATTGTTCTCACGGAATATGTTCAAGGACCCTCGCACGATCGGTTCCTGAACGATCTCAAATCCAATGGATTTTCATACAGGCGACTATCTGAATTCAAGGAGCAACAGAACCGCATCTTCATTGCATCACGGATGCTCCTGAAAGATGGAGACATCAAAGCGCCAACCGATATTATAGAAGCGGTTCGCTGCAATGCATTGCATGTAACAATTCCGCAAATTGATCTTAACATTCTTGGCCTTCGCATGCCCCTGCCAATGAACGCAGTACAAAAGAAATCTTGGTGGGATTGGGTGACAGATGTTGCAGAGAGAAATCAAGGTCACCCTTTCATATATCTTGGGGATTTCAACACTGATATCTCCACAAAGGGACCTAACGGATGGAGACAGATTACAAAGCTCAAGGAAAACGGCTGGAATCATGCGTTGCCGAAGGATGGCGCGAGCTGGTGGATGCGTAGAAATGGTGTGATCTTTGCGAATAAACTTGACCACGCCTTCTTCAGCAAAAAGTTGAGTGTGCGAAATGCCGAATATATTACAGAATCCAGTGGGTACATATTCGTAAAGAAACCGGGAGAACTGAAGCCGAAGGCAATGTCCGATCACGCTGTGCTGCTTGTTGAGTTTGATGTCAAACCCTAGTAATCCCACACGCGATAATCAAGTGATGATGAAATCACACGGAACTGAATAATAAAAAACCCCGAGAACGCAGATGACCTCTCATCAAACATGTTCCCTGACGTAAATCTACTTTCGGATCTACTGGAACAGGCACCGCTCATTCCATAAACTCACCGGTAGTTTAAAGAGTAAATGTCATGAATAATATCCTAAAAACGCCCACATAAGTGGGGAGTCGTCAGCACACGAAAAAATTATGCGCACACAGGCAGAGCATGCACAGGAAGGAACAATCACGCCGCAGATGCAGGACGTTGCCCGGACCGAGGGCATAGCACCTGAAGCACTCCGCGAAGGAATAGCGGCTGGAAGTGCGGTGATCATGCAGCGCGGTAAGCGGTATACCGGCATAGGAAAAGGCCTCTCAACCAAGGTCAATGTCAATCTCGGCACATCATCGACCAAGGTTTGCCTGGACGATGAGATACAAAAAGCCACCATTGCTGAAAAATTCGGGGCTGATACCATCAGCGATCTCTCGATGGGCGGGGATATCAACGCCATCAGAAAGGAGATCTTTTCCCACACGACGCTTCCCATCACCACCGTCCCGGTCTACCAGGCAGTAGTAGAGAACGGTTTTAAGCAGATGACCGCAGACGACATCATGGCCACGCTCAGGATGCAGATGGGGCAGGGTATCAGCTCGGTTGTCATCCATGGCGTCAGCCGCGAGATGCTTATAGAACTTCGCAAGCGGAAACGGCTCCTTGGCATGGTCTCAAAAGGTGGTTCTGTCACCAGTGCGTTCATGCTGATGAACCAGTGCGAGAATCCGTTCATCGAACATTTCGATGAAGTACTCTCCCTTTGCAGGAAGCATGATATCGTACTCTCGCTCGGCAATACTGCCCGCAGCGGGTGCATCCATGATCGAAGGGACCGCATGCAGCTCGCTGAGATCCGGCAAAATGTCGAACTCGCACACCGTGCCCGTGCTGCCGGTGTTCAGGTGATCATCGAGGGGGCTGGCGGACATATCCGCAGCGATCGGATCGCACCGATGGTGAAGTATTACAAGAAGATGTCCGCGTTCCCGCTCTTTGTCGCCGGCCCGTTGCCCACCGATATTGCGGTTGGCTACGATCATATTGCCGGAGCTGCCGGAGCCAGCATTGCGAGTGCTGCCGGGGCAGACTATCTCTGTTACATCACGCCTGCCGAGCATCTCGGTCTACCGAGTCCCGCGGCGGTAAAAGAGGGACTGATTGCGTTCAGGATTGCTGCACACATCGGGGATACCGTGAAGTATGGCAGAGAAGCGGAGGACACAAAGATTGCCCAGCTGAGAGCAGCTCTTGACCGCGAAGGCCAGATCCGCTGTTCGATGGATCCGGACCGGGCCCGGGAATTATCCGATGGCGATGCCGAATGCACGATGTGTGGCGAGTTCTGCGCAATTAAGATCATGCGGGAGTTCTGAGGCGTACAGCAGCACTACTCCGTTATTGCATCATGGAAGATCCCGCGATCCCTCTCCTCGCAATACCGTGCATAATTCCGGCGCACGCTGGCAGGAGACGTGTTCGCATAACAATAAGCACAGAGGTGCATGCAGGTGGAATACTGGCCGATGTCCTTAGAGACGATGCACCGGCACGTACTCCGCTGCCCCGGATCCTTGAGACGGCGTGACGGATCCGTTGTTGTGCCGGAACCAGTAAGGGTCTGCTGACCGGGTGGAGAGAGAAAATCCATCAGCGCGTCATCATCTCCAAATTCCTTTGCCAGCAGATCGTAGCTGATGCACTGCCCCCTGCCAATGCCATATCCGGAGAGATCCCTCCGTTCCGCACAGGCACTGACAGAAAGTCCCCATTGTCTGTTGAGAAGAGTAAGACCAGTGCAGAACTCTGCAACTTCCTCATCAGTGAATTCCCGGGCACACGCACAACCCCCGGCCTTAAGGTTCCGCTGCACTTTGGCATATTTTTTGATATCCACAAAACTAAAGACCAGCCGTTTTGTAAACGGGGCGATCTGATCGCCAACATACCGGACTTTCTCCAGCAGATCATCAACTGTTATCCTGTCAGACAGGACAAGCGGGTCAAAGCGCCACACAACCCGCCCTTTGCCGATGCAACGCGATAACCGGATGAACGTGTCGATGCGGGCATCAACCGGGGGGACATTGGGTTCGAGCAACTCATGGTCATAGTTGTTTAAGGTGAAGAGGAAGTAATACCGGTATCCCATGCGGTCAAGAGTGTAAAGATGAGGGAGAAATGGTGCCGGGTTTTTCGACCAGAAGACAAAGATGCGGGTCTTTGCAAAGGAAACATAGACCGGGCTCCCACCGAACGGGCTCTTCCATTTCACATAACCGGCTCTGAGCCGTTCCATGAACCAGTCGCCATAGAATGTGGGAATATCTGTGGAACGGCTGGCTGAAATGATGACTGGGGCTATCGCTTTAACTGTAGTAGTTGCATCGCACACAGCAGGATCCGGTATACTGAGGGGAATATGATCCCAGCCTTTCCATATCATCTCAGATCACGCTGGTATTCGCGGCAGGATAACGATTACGGAAAAATACTGCATCATGTCCTTTACTTTTTTCGCTGAATCGTCATTTCGTGTGAGTTGGATATATTATTGAATTTTGTTTTTGATGTGTCCCACTCATGGCGGGGCCGCTTGGCGGAGCCTCGCTGGGCGGGGGGGGTTAATTCTGCCTGCTTTTTAGTTTATCAAGTCCGTACTCTGTTGAAATCCTCTTTTTCCGTTGCTCACTTATTCTCTTACGACTGTCAGGAGGGTGACCCCCTCTCTCCCCCAGAGGGGGAGGCAGCCCAAGGGGAGCATCCCCTTGACCCCCCTATTTTATGGGGTTTTTCATCAACATTCTGAGATCTATTGCAATATTGGGGGATGCCCGAGTACTGATAAAGAACTGGAACAGCTAAATTACCCCGTACATTTAACCGACTGAACCGCCGCACAGGAAGCCCCGTCGGGGGCGGCGGAGTCTATCCTGAATGGGGGTATGGAGGCATCAGCCCCATCATGTAATCACCCCAGGCATTTGTTACCCATTAAACAGTGCTGAACCCCATCAGCATGCAGAATTGACATGCTGAATTTTTCCAGAATAATGCAAAAAACAGAATATTTACGACAGAGAAATTACAGAATATCACGCCATATTGCTGATAGTTGCGAAATCCTCTAAGTACAACGCCTCCGGACGGCTCTTCAGGATCTCGTCTGGCAGGGTAGCAATCACCCGCTCCACCCATGCAGGATCGAGCAAACCGGCAGATCCTTTCAGACAGTTACGGACAGTCTTTCGCCTGTGCATGAAGAGACCCCGCACTACATCTGCATAGCGCTTCCGGTCCTCAATAAAGAAGATGGGGTCGCGGGGGAAGATCTTCACCACCGTTGAATGCACCTTTGGGCGAGGAGAGAAACACTGCGGGGGTAGTTCAAAACACCGCTGTACTGCAGCATATGTCTGGACCATGATCGAGAGCCTGCCACAGTCCTTGGTGCCTGCAGGAGCAACCATCCGGTCTGCAAATTCGCTCTGGTACATCAGCACTGCGACACGAAATCCGCACTCGAGCAGGCGGAAGGTGATCTTCGAACTCGCCGAATAGGGCAGATTGGATACGGATATTTCAAACTGCGGAAGCTCGCACTTTGTGACATCGCCCTGCTGCACGGTAAGCTGACCGCTCTCTATTTCATCAAAAAAAATGTCAGCAAGTTGCTCACAGAGATGCCCGTCGAGTTCAACTGCGTGGACAATTGCACCGCGGTCCAGCAGGGCACGGGTGAGTGCCCCGTTGCCGGGACCTACTTCCAGCACGCGTTTTCCCTTAACATCCTCAAGCTCAGCTATCCGCCTTACAGCATTGGGATCAATGAGGAAGTGCTGGTCGTGATGTGCTTTCATCGGGTAGTAAACACGTGATATTTGGTTTCCTTGACCTCAAGCTCTTCGATGATTCGTGCCAGGATCATCTTTTCCGGGTGGGGAATCGATTTTATGCGAGCCGATATATCTGCAAAATTTGCAAACGGTTTCTTGTTGCGCTCTTCTAAAATCTCCCACATGAGTTTTTTTCCTATGCCCGGAAGAAGGTGCAGCATATGAAGCCGTGGCGTGATCGAGATCGCCTTATTAAAGAAAGCGACAAAGTCAGCCTCCCGCTCCTTGATAACCTCTGCAATGACAAATGGAAGTTCACCACGGGCAGTCGGTGTAAGTTCCTCATACCCGATCCTGCGCTTCACCCGCTCAACCTTGTCCCGTTCGGCATCACCGATATAGACCCGGTCATGAAGCTCAATAAAAACCGAAGGCTTTGGTACAAGCTCGAGAAGTTTGAACTGTTCAAGACCCATTGCCTGCACAATGGGCTCCCGCTTAAACGGGGGGCGGGGGTCGTCAGCATGGCCCTTCATGAGCACATCCAGTACGATCGCGTTGATCTCTTTTTTCTCCGCCTTCATAAAATCACACCTCAGAAGTGTGTCATCACCAGTTCGATAATATTGTCGACTTCTTCGGGCAAAAGCGTGAACCGCTCTTTTGCGTAGATCGCCCTGACTTCATCACGGGTCTTTGGCATGATATTGGCGATACGGTACGCAATCTCCGGTTTCATCTTTTCCAGTTTAAGGAGGTCCGCTACGAGTGCATGGGATTTTTCCGGCGTGGTCTTTGTCAGAGTATTAGCATGTTCAACACAGCGCCGGAACTCATATGACATCTCCTTTTCAGCGGCAACCCGTTCGGATTCTACCGCTAAAAGGACTCCGCGCATCTCGGGGAGCGTAACCTTCTCTTCGCTAATGATACCCTTTACTTTCATGCCAATTACCAAAGATTGAGTTTACCTTTGTACTTTTAGATGTTGTGGTCTGGAGATAACGGTCTTGTCTGCGTCACCATCGCGGATGGTGAGCATCCACGCACGACCGCGCCGACCGATAACGGTTCCGGTCTTTCCGTGGAACCTGCGGTGGGGCATGCCCTTCTGGATACTTGGCTCTACAACCACGTGCACCCTGTCACCGATCTCGAATTTCTGGATGACGGAGGTTACTGGCGGCAGCCCGCGTTTTCTCAGATCTTTCTTGAATTTATACCGTGTCTTCTTTCGTGGACCATTGTGATGTGCCATTTTTAATCTCCCTCCTTCATTCCTTCTACCTGTGTTACGTCGAGGCTGGTAACGCGGGCCGTTTTGTTCAGGATCTCGGCAAGACTCGGACGGGTTCTGCCTGAGTCCCCGCTTACGAGCTCTTTTATGTAGAGGCCGGCTTCGCCCAGGACTTCGACAACAAATTTGCCGTCCTGTTCCCCTGCATACTCGATAGCGAGAACTTTTCGCTCACGGATCTTGTCTGCTCTCCGGTGAGCGACCCGTTGGGGCGTGCGCTGATATATTGTGACGCCCTCCAGGGTTTTTACAGCATTTGCGAACTCATCCGCTGATAATGCGCCGTCAACCTCGACCAGGATCCTGTATTTTTTATGCGCTTTGTTTGATTTAAGGGTTTCCACCTCAGCCCGGTCAGTCCAGCGTTTCAGTTCAACAGAAACCCGCCCGTCCGCCGTCCGGTTGATCTCGGTTTCAAGTTCTTTGAGATCGAGGGTGCGCCGTTTCGGTTCTACCACTTCAAGGATGAACGGACGGCCCGTGCCTACCATCCGGGCGTCAATATCCTCCCTTCCGGCGCCATGCAGCACTGCATTTGTCGCATCAAATGCGGAAATAACCGGCCTGCCGATCAGCTCTTCAACGGAATCGAGATACCGGGCACCCGTAAAATTGCACTTCTCGCATCCCTTACCCCGGCACTCCCGGCAGTCCCAGTGCGTCTGCGGGATGCCCCGCTCAAACTTCTGGTACCGCCCGTAGAAGAAGACCGAATTGATCTGCACTTCTACATTCCCGGTTGAAGGATTGAGGATGAACACAAGATGAGGGGTTTTGAAGTCCACAACCTTGCCCGTAAGTACAGAGACTGCTTTTCCCACTTCACGATTTACTTCAGACTTGAACGGTTCCGGCTCGGACAACGAAAGATCGCTCCAGACCATCTCCTCGTTTTCGGCAATAAGCGGGGGTACGCGACAGCCGATTAAGAAAGTCTCAAACTCAAGACCGGTGGTCGCTGCGATCACGCGATCCGCCCAAAGCGGGACATCATCAAAAAAATTTCCGCACACCCAGCAGATAGCGCTGAATTTTTTATAGGGCAGGTTTGCGACGATTGCTTTTGCGATCCTTAATCCCTTTCCGCGTTCATCGTTGCTCAGCCCGTGCGAGCGTTTGCCAAAGAACCGCCCGAGGCAGTGATCGCAGCAGTTGCCATATTCAAGGATCTTATCCACCTGTTCGTTTACGTCCATTGACTTCTTCTCCTGTCCAGTTCATTCTGCAGCACCGTTATTGTATGATCTGCATGCAGGCAGTCTGGCCCCACGGAATACCGTGGGCAGTCTTTTATCAGTAGTTCTTCGGCTTCTGTGAAGTTCAGGTGATCCGAGAGCAGGAACGCATCGGGAAGAGTGCCTGCCTTACGGATATCCGCGCCATGCTCATCCGGCACAGCAAACGTATGCTCGGTCATGAGCCGTTCAAGACCCCCTTTGCGCACACGGATACCATCAGCCGCCTCACGAAACTCATTTCCGCAGACAGTATCCAGTGCCTTCTTGATGAGGGCACCGGCACTCCGTTCATCCGGGGAGAGCGAACGTATCGTAGAGCCGGATAACTTCACGGTCTTAGGCCCGGCCGGCTCACCGCAGAGTATGAGGTAACATTCCACATCCCTGCGGAGATCGTGCGAGAGGAAGAATGATGCATTCACACACCGGCAGAGCACATCCATCCTGCCACCGCTTCCCGGCAGGTCATTTAATGAATAGCCCCCATCAGTACGGGCGATATGCCCGACAATTGCAAACACCGTCATATCGTGTCTCACTGCTGGCCGGAGAAGCGTTTCATCAGGCGCTGCATATTGAACTTACCCCCGCTTCCTGCACCGCGCAGCCCTTTTAAGGTACGCTGCATAGTCTTGAAGTACTTGAGCAGTTCACGGACTTCATCAGGAGTCGATCCTGCACCATGGGCGATCCGTGACATGCGGGAGCTGTTGATGAGCGTGGGGTCATCGAGTTCATTGGGAGTCATCGAATCCATGATGATCCGGTAGCGCACCATCTTGATGCTCGTGACATCTAAAACACCTTCGGGAAGCTCCATATTGCCGAGCGGGAGCATGCCCATGATCTGTTTTAAGGGTCCCATCTTGTTGAGGGCTTCGAGCTGCTTGTACATATCACGGAGGGTGAACTTGCCCTTCATCATCGCGTTGACGTCCACGTCTTCGGCCTTGATAGCCTCGGTGGCCTTCTCATAGAGGGCCTTTAAGTCACCCATGCCAAGCAACCGGGAAATAAACCCGTCCGCATCAAACCGTTCGAGATCCTCAATGGTCTCACCGGCGCCGATGAACGCAATCCCGCTCCTGGTCTCGGCAACAGCAGACATGGCGCCACCACCTTTTGCTGTACCGTCCATCTTGGTGATGATGACGCCATCGATCCCGATCGCTTCATGGAACCGCTTTGCCTGCTCACTTGCCTGCTGGCCGAGTGCTGCATCGATGACGAGCCAGCGATGCGTGGCTTTGGTGATGCTATTGAGATCAATGATCTCCTGGATAAGGTCAGCCTCAAGGGCATGCCGGCCCTGGGTATCCACAATGATCAGTTCGTGATTCTTGAGTGCCTCGAGTCCTTCCTTTGTGATCTTAATGGCATCCTTTTCCGCAGGATTGCCATAACAGGGTACATGGATCCTGGTACAGAGCGTATTGAGCTGGTCATAGGCGCCCGGCCGGAACGTATCGGCACAGATCACTGCGACTTTCATTCCCTTCTTCTGGAAGTAGCGGGCAAGTTTTGCCGTTGTTGTGGTCTTACCACTGCCCTGCAGACCCGCCATAAGGATGGTCTGTGGTTCAAGCCGGACCTCTGTTGATGCCCAGACGAGCCTGACTAACTCCTGGTAGACGATCCTCAGTACATGCTCACGCACGTTGGTGCCCTTGGGCAGCTCCTCATCCAGAGAACGGGTGCGGACCGCTTTGCTCAGATCCATGACGAGCTTCACATTCACATCAGCAGAGATGAGCGCCCGCTGGAGATTTTTTACCAACTCATCGACAGCTACACGGTCGACTATTGTCTTTCCGGCCAGTTTCTTTAACGCATCTTTTAAAGAATAGGAGAGATTGTCAAGCATCAGGCAGCACCATCCAGCAGTTCATCGACAACACCCACAGGATCGAACGGGATGATGTCATCATATCCCTGGCCAACACCGAGGAACATGAGCGGTTTTCCAATCGTATGGGTAATCGAGATCGCAGCCCCGCCACGGGAATCCATGTCAGCCTTGGTAAGCACAATCGCATCGGCACCGACCGTCCTGTCAAACTCAGCTGCCCGTATTACGGCATCATTACCCGCTACGGCTTCATCGACATAGACCACAAGGTCCGGTTTCATTACGCGTTTGATCTTCTCAAGCTGGTTCATCAGGTTTGACTTGGTATGGAACCGCCCGGCTGTATCGGCAAGCACCACATCAATTTTGTGCGAAATCGCGTACTGCACGGTGTCAAAGAGGACGGCAGACGGGTCCGCTCCCTCCTTATGCTGTATGATCTTGATCCCTATCCGTTCTGCATGTACAGCGATCTGTTCGATCGCACCGGCCCGGTACGTGTCTCCGGCCCCGATCACTACAGAAAAACCCTGTTTGTGAAGATACGAGCCGATCTTTGCAATGCTCGTTGTCTTACCCGTCCCGTTCACCCCGGTAAAAAGGATCTTGACCGGACGGGGGCGGGTAGTAATGTATTCTTTGAGATCGAAACCCTTGCCAAGCACATCGAGAAGTGCCGTTTTTAAGGCACGGACTACCATCGCATCAACCGATTCGCCGATCTTCCGGTGTTTTCCGACCAGGTTTTTCCGGATATTGACGATGATTGCATCGGTAACAGGCAGGGCCACATCGCTTTCAAGCAGGGTCAGTTCCAGTTCAGAAAGGGCTTGTGCGATATTCTTGTCCGAGACTATCAGTTCCCGTTCGAGAACAAGGACTTTGACTTTGTCGACAAAAGATGGGGACGCTGGTTGTGCAGGTTCCGTTGAACCGGCGGCGGGGGTGAGAGGGGTTATGACGGGCTCAGCAGCAGGAGGTGCAACAACAGCTCCTATGCTGCTGCTTAGTTGGTTTCTCGCGGCCTGCAGCCGCTCCCTGAGCCCCCCAAACATGAGAAAAGACTCCGTTATTCCTCTACTTGGGGCCCGGCCATAGACTGCTGGTACCCTGACTCAAGTCGTTTGTTGATCTCGTTCATCTGGCCACGCAGTTTGTCGAGCGTTTCGGATACTCTCTTCTGCGAGGCTTCCATCTCCATGATCCGCTCTTTTAAGAATTCCACTGCATCTTTATTGGTGCGTTCGACTATGACTTCTGCACCAATAGCGATAAGAATCTTATCGGGTTCGAGCACCTTTGCCCGCACGCTTGCCCCGCCACCAATCTGGAGAAGAACTGTATTTTCTTCTGCTGCGAGCATTGCTTCGAGTGCTTCAATGGCAGCAAACGCCTCCATCCTGCCATTTTCCAGGAGGTTTAACTGCTCGACAAAGATCCCGGCCTGCTGTCCGTAGTCCTTGAGGTACTGCTGGAGCATCATCAGTTCGCGCTGTTCTGCCTGTTGCGTATTAGTTGCCAAAATCTGCCACTCCTGATATTGTCTGATTAAAAATAATCCTGACTCCTGATATGTTTGTCCTCCGGTATCATAAATACATCATGGTGAGACCGGAAAATTCTGGCATATGCCAAATGGGAACTATGAAACGTGAGCGGCCGGCAGGAAAAATTTATTGCGTCAGCACCGGTATTAGTCCTTTGTAGGGAGGAAAGTATGCAGACCAAGATCGGCACGGTAACCCACTACTACCCGAAAATCGGGGTTGCAGCAATTGTGTTAAAGGAACATCTCGCCCGGGGAGACTGCATCCACATCCACGGGCCGCACGAGGACTTCGACCAGTCCGTCACATCGATGGAACTGGAGCACACGCCTATCACTGAAGCGGATGAGGGGCAGGATATCGGCATCAAAGTGATCCATCGGGTCCACAAAGGGGATGTGGTGTGCCGGGAAACCTGAAAAATCCCGGCTGATTTTCCCTTTTTTTAGCAGGTTTTTCTTAAATACTCCTACACTGCGCCACCATCTCGATCTCGACTTTTGCCCCTTTTGGCAACCCCGCGACCTGCACGGTCACCCGGGCCGGGTACCCGTCTTTGAAATACGATCCGTAGATCCCGTTGACCGTTGTCCAGTCGCTCATATTCACAAGATATATCCGCGTCTGGACCACGTCTCCAAACCCGAGGCCGGAATTCTCTAATACGGCATGGAGATTCTCCATTGTCCGGACGGTCTGCTCTTCAGGGGTTGCGGAAAGATTACCGGTCGCTGGATCGATACCGATCTGGCCGGAGGTGAACACAAAGTCCCCTGACTGGACGGCCTGGCTGTACGGCCCGATGGGGTTTGGTGCTCGTTCCGTAAAGACCACCAGTTTTGCCGGGTGAATGGGTTGGGGAGCGAAGAGCCCATAGAGCACGCAACCGGCCAGAAGTCCGCAGGCAAACACCAGCACAAGGATTATTGTATTCTTATCAGCAGCCACCAGTATCCCTTCTGAATTATCTCAGTAAAGGGAGTGGCGTGATTCCATGATAAGGGTTCCTTTAACCTCGCACGTAAGAACAGAGAAATAATACCCTGATAGAAAGAAATTTCAATATTATTTGAATTCTCGTTTGAAATCCTCAATCCCGATCCCTGCCTGCTTGAGAATTCCTATAAGGGTGCCTTTCTTTAGTTCCCTGTGAAGGGGAATCGAGAAGACCCGCCACTCTTTTTTGCATAACAACGTGACTAGAAGTCTGACGCTTGGCTTCAAAATCATGTTTAGCGAGGTATTTGACGAGATCCTCACCGGAGATTACCGGGAGTTTATGCGACATCTGCCACTTCGACCTTGGAGATCTCCCGATGTAGCGCGGAGGAGGTCTTGTTCAGCTCTTCCCGCTGCACTTCCAGAACAAGTTCTATTGCTTCTTTGATATTGGCAAGCGCTCCTTTACGGGTCTCACCCTGGCTGATGGCACCGGGGATCTCCACGCACTGGACTGTGAAACCTCCCTCTTCCTGAGGTTCAAGCACTACCGTATATTTAATAGGTACTCATTATTCACGAAAGAGTATACAATTTTTCCTCTGGGATCAACGATTCGGCCCGGCCTTCTTCCGTGCCGGCCGCGTGCGGCGGGGCGGGACTGGGCTCTCTCTTGATTGACGGACCCGGAACCGGGTGGTACCGGACCCGTCGTCGCATCTCCGGAACCGGGGGCACTGAACAGCGCCGGTAAAGATGCCATGACAAAAAGAGTGTGCCAAAAACTCAGATCCGGCCTCCTGCCAGGACCCCCCACCTCATAAACATCATCCTGCCCTGACTTTTGCCATCCAAATGCGGCTAAATATGACCTCATATATTCCCGTCGAAGGACCGCTGCCGGTTCCGGACCCTGTTCCTCTTTTTTGCGAATTATGACCTCCGATTCTGATGGTTTTGGGAAAAGAGGTACAACCGGCACCGTTACGGGCTCCGTTGTACCAGAATTCTCTCGGGGGCCTCTTATCCCTCAAAGGGTCTCTTAAAAAAGGGTGTACTAAAACGGTGCTTCAGGGAAAATACGGGAACAAGTACCATGACCGATTCGTATGCCGGCAGAAATCCCGACCGGCAAAAAAAGACCGGATGAGAATTTTCCCGAGAATCCCGTGCCGGGAAATCCTGGACGGTCAAAAAAATTACCAGGAAATTTTCCCGGCTCTCACGCAACCGTCAAACCGGCCGCGAGCGCGTTTTTCCGTCCCGGTCGATCTCGGTGAGCCCCGAACCCGTGACAAGGAAGAACCTCCAGGTCCCGTGCTTTGACCGGAGCCAGAGCTCGGCCGAGACTGCCGCGTCCCGGGCGATGATCCGGAGCTGTTCGATCTCATCCTTGAAGTCATCGGTAATCTCGCTTACCGCTCCTAAGATCCGGGCTGCGAACATCACCCGGATGAACGCGATGGGGAGCCTGGAGATGATCGAGATGTCGTAGATCCGCTCGGGGCTGAGACCCCCAAGCTGGACAACGCCGCGGAGCTGTGCGATCGGGATCGCTTCAGTGAGCGCCCGTTGGGGGCGCGGGCCGCGGGTCACGGGTGGCCCCTCCTGGTAGTTTCAGTTTTGCTTGCCGGATTCTGTACCGGACGGGTTTTGGGTTCTCTCATGGGTTTTTTCCTCCTTTCTGTTACGGTGTCGCGGGGCCCCTTGACAGAACAGGATTAGCTGTGGGTATATAAGCGCGTGTATGAATAAATCTGAAAACGCGAAAACTGAGGATTTTAGGGGTGATTGGGAGCGAACGGAGCGGGATGCTTTGAGATTGGCGAGCGCAAAAAACGGGAACCGGATACGTGTTCACTGAGCGAGACCCTCTTTTCGGGACCTTGTTCCGGGATCACGGATCCGGCCTCCCGCCGGAACCCCAAACCTCATAAACATCATCCTGCCCTGACTTTTGCCATCCAAATGCGGCTAAATATGACCTCATCCATTCCCGTCGATAAACCTCTGCCAGTTCCGGGTCCTGTTCCTGTGTTTTTGCGAATTATGACCTCCGATTCTGATGGTTTTGGGAAAAGAGGTACAACCGGCACCGTTGCGGGCTCCGTTGTACCAGAATTCCCTAGAGGGCCACCTGGTCTCGTGGGAGGGAGGTCTCCGACGGTGGCATTCCTGAGATCCCGGGCCGGGGGGTGGGCAGTTTTTGTTTTCGCCAATCCAATTTTGATCCATTAAACGAAAAAAAGCCAATCCAATTTTGACCCCCTCACACTGGGAAAACGATGAGATTTTTTTTTAGGGGGTCCATGACACCGTCGATGTCAATAGTACCTGAGAGTGTATCTTCGACCCCTGAATCCGGGTCATTTACATCCTCCATTTGGCCTCCGGAAGGGTCTTCCGGATGCACGACTTGTAAAAAAGAGCGAATTCCGGCACAAATTTTTAAGACATGACTTCCGGGTATTACAATTATTAAACGATCCTAAATGATACAATCAATTCAAACTTTAAAATTTATAACGTGGTTATCAAGATCATAAGTGTCCATTGCATTTAAGATACAAAGACCTTTATTAAGTTTATCCATTAACTTTGGCTCTTTTGGATTCATCTCTAATTCAATTGTCTTCTTATCATCAGTAACAAAAGCTTCACCGTTCAGCTGAAAGATCGATTCAAACAATGTCAGTAATTCAAATCTTTCATGA
>JAUSBW010000153.1 GCA_030651815.1 Methanoregula sp. | reverse complement strand
ACATGACTTTCGGGTAAATGACATATTACACCATCCTAAATGTAACAATATTTAAATAGCATAAACACACACTTACTATTTAATGTCAGAGGAAGGGAGAATCAGTGAAATTCTCGACGCTATCCACAAAATCCAAAAATCAGAATTACCTCTCACAACATATTTTAATCAAAACTCTGTTCCATTTTCCCGAGTGCAATACTATCGGTATTGCAAAATACTTCAAAAATCTGGTGAAGAGGGATTGTACGACCGGCGACAAGATGGAAATTATACGAAGCTGACAGAACGGATAAAAGATTACGTTGTGTTCATAGTAAATGAAGACAGGACGCTATCCACACCCCGGTTACAGAATAAGATTCTCGACCAGTTCGATGTGAAAATTTCTGAATCCTGTTTAAATAATTTCAGAGCATCGATATCGTTAACGAGATTGCCTGCGCAAAAAGTGGATGAATATACTCGTCAGAAATCGAGTGGTGGTGAAATTCTCACTTGTTTAGCCTTCTTCACCGGTATTGTTGAGACATATACCAAAACAATAATTGAGCGAATGAACGAAATTCGCGAATCGCCACTATTCGAGAAGAATAAAACTTTTGGTGAAGATTACCCCGACATCCGCTCAAATGGGAGATTCACGAAAGAGTACAATCAATTGCAATCTGTGCGTGAAAACCGTTTCAAATCAATCGATGAAAAAATTCAATGGAAGAATTATTCGACCATGAATATTTTCACCATGTCGGAAAAGACACTCTCCCGCTACAACCTGGCTCTGTTGTGTCTGCCCCTGGTCACCGCGAACGGAAAAATAAGCAGGGTGAACCGGGTAAAAGGCAACGATTTGACTTTCCTCTGTGGTTACAATTACAAAGACGCATCGCTCGATAGATATATTGCAGAATTAAAAACTCTCAAAGTATCAGATCAGTTGATTACCGCCATTGCGAAATTCTGGATAGATTTCTGGCGAGAGGGATCAGAAGAAGAAACATTTTTTGTATGTTATTACATTGATGGCAATACAAAGGCATTATGGTCATCGAACCGGTGCTATAAAGGCAAAGTAACAATGCTGGGTCGTGTTATGAATTGCCTTGAAAACGTGTTTATCCATGACTCCCATGGACATCCACTTTATTTTCAAACCTTCCATGGACATGCTGATCTTGGGAAACATGCATTAAACATGCTTACGAAATTGACCGAACTTTTAGATTCCCCGTCTGATCATGTTCATGTGAAACGGATATTGGTAATGGATGGCGGAGCCAACAGTGTGAAAACGCTTAGAGCCTTCACCGATAGCGATGAATATTTTATCACCATTCTCGATGATAATCAGATCAAGGAGAGGAAATTCAAACACATCCGTGAGGAGATGAGATATATCCATGGGAAAGCGGATCTTGTTGATTGCCAGATTGAATTATTGGATTCATCCGAGAAATGTCATATCTACGAGTGCCGTGCAGTTATTGTGAAATGGGAAAATGGTAAGCAATCTGTTCTGGTTACCAACATACCTCATGATCTATTAGATTCAAGCGAAATTACAAAGAAATATTTTGACCGTTGGCCGGTGCAGGAAAAACAATTCCGAGATGCAAAGAGTGGAGTAAACATTCAACGAATTGTAGGTTTCGGAAAGAAGATTGAGAATTATGACGGAATGGATGAAAAACACCGCGAAATATGCAAGGCAATAACGCAACTTAAATCCCGGTTACAAGTCCCATTAATGGAGATAGACGTTATAAATGAGCAACTTATCGATTTATACCGACAGGAAAGAGTACTTCGTGAAAATTCTAAGATCGCTGAGGGGAAGAGAATTCTGAATGATGCAGATTCGATTGAATTAAAAAATTGTGAAGCACAGATCAACAAGTATCTGCGTCAGCAAAAGACAATCGAAAAAGTCCATCAGGACGATTTTAAGAGATTAAAAAGATCTCTAAAGGAAGAAGCACGAATCCGGAATAAGGATAAAGTGTATAGAATCGATACGGAACTTGATCAGATTATGACCTGCTTTAAACTGTCCTTTATCAATTTATGCAGTTTGTTTTTGACACAATGTATGGATCATGAAAGATTTGAATTACTGACATTGTTTGAATCGATCTTTCAGCTGAACGGTGAAGCTTTTGTTACTGATGATAAGAAGACAATTGAATTAGAGATGAATCCAAAAGAGCCAAAGTTAATGGATAAACTTAATAAAGG
>JAUSBW010000104.1 GCA_030651815.1 Methanoregula sp. | reverse complement strand
CTTATACAATTGTTAGCAGGCAATAGGAGCGTTAGACGACAAAGAGGGAGGCACTTCATCCCCGACCTAAAGTTCGGGGTCTTCCCGTGCCCCCTCTTATCTCCCGAGACGGAGATAAACCAATCTATTTTAAAAAAATGGGTTTGCCCAAAGGCGCCTTCCGGCGAATTGGTTCTACCAACCAGCACTGTACCGATGACGACTTGTTAATACTCAATCAGGAAGGAAAAACACGGCCATATGATGACACCATAATCCCCGACACAACAATTGACGATCTTGATCCGGGTGCTATCAAAGAATATCGTCGTTTACGAACAGAGATCGATCCAAATGCAGAAGAATTGCGCCTGGATGACGCCGGTCTTCTTGAATCCTTAAACTGTCTCCTGAAACACGATAAGGTCCTGCGACCTACGGTTGCATGCCTGATTCTTTTTGGATCCAAAAAGACACTGCGTAAATATTTTCCGATGATGCGGCTCGATTATATCCGGGTTCCCGGTCGGGAATGGGTTGACGATCCCGAACATCCATTCGATACAATTGAGATGCGTGATTCATTATTCCGTATGATCCCGCGAGGACAAGCTGCGATCATGGATGATATCCCTGTATCATTTACCTTTACTGCTGATGGACTCACACGTCAGGAATCCCCACGGATTCCCCCGCGTGTGATTCGTGAGGCGCTTGTCAATTCCCTGATGCACCGGAGTTATCAGATTTATGGGCCCGTACAGGTGGTGCGGTTTGCAAACCGACTCGAAATCCGTAATCCAGGTCATTCACTAAAACCGGTTGAAAATCTCGGCGAGCCGGGTTCAAAGACACGGAATCCGAATATTGCCAGCGTGCTACACGAGACAAACTATGCGGAAACCAAAGGCAGCGGGATTCGTGTTATGCAGCAGTTAATGGAAGGTGCAAACCTCTCACCGCCAACATTTGAATCCGACCGGGAGAACGATCAGTTTACTGCAACATTCCTTATGCATCACTTCCTTGACAAGGAGGATATTGCATGGCTCGCGCATTTCAAAGATGCCGGCCTGAGTGACGATGAGGCACGTATCCTTATTCATGCGAGGGAGAATGGCTGGGTGAACAATGGGATCTGCCGGTATTACACCAAACTTGATACGCTTGGTGCGAGCGGGATCCTGCGGAGATTGCGGGATCTCGGACTTCTCCAGCAGCATCCCCATGCATCGATGACCTATTACACATCCACTCCGAAGCTGCTTAGTCCGGAAATCGCTGAACAGAAATCTTCAGATCTAAAAAATCACATCCTTAATACAACTCTTGCAGATTATTCGAAGGAGATAACAGATCAGTTATCAGGGCAAGTACCTGTCAGGTCCGAAGGCTTAGCTGCCAACCTGCCTGCCTTACCTGCAATGCCCGGCTCGTTACCTACTAACCTCAAACCCTTACCTACTAACCTCCTTGAAGAGATCGGGAAATTAGGGCAGCGGAGTCCCCCGGGGTACGTGCAGAAAATTATCGCTGAGCTCTGCGCCATTCGGGCATTTACTGCAGATGAACTCGCGGAGATTCTAAACCGGAATAAACAATGGGTGTATCGAAGCTACATCACTCCCATGATTCGCGATGGGATACTTGAGTATACCCTGCCTCAAAATCCACATCACCCGAATCAGGCGTATCGCACAAAGAAGTAAAATAAAGGGGTGTGATGAGATGCCCCCCCTCTTCACCACCGGGTCTTTCTTATAAATCCACTCTACTGACCCATGAGGACATCAGGTGCCAGAAGAAAATTATGAAACGGCGATGTAATTGTTTTAATCGTGAGAACATATCGGAAAGCAATAGCGCCAGGATTTTTTTTGCTGACATGAAGATCGGCCGGGACTGTTCGTCTCCGCTGCACTACGGCTCGCTTCGTTTTCCTCCATTTACGCTTCTCGCTCACAGACTATCCCTTGCTTTCCCGTAGTTGTCCTGTTGAGATGCAGTACGCCACGGCTCGTCGCTACCCTTCCATTCGTCTCACCTCGCAGACCTCTTGGATCAAGGGGTATGTACTATGAGAGAAAAGAAGCCCAAATCGGGCTCCGATTGCCGGATTCCGGCTCTGAAAACCTCCGTAAAACCGTCTGGTTCCGGAAGGTGAAAATAAGTGCCATAATCTCGCTCTGTTTGCCAAAATACGGCCGTAAATGGCTTAAAAAACGAGGGTCGCCAAGGCCCTTTAAATCGCGTTTGGTTTTTCCCGGTGGTTTACCTGTTTGAGGAGAGATCTGCCCTGCAAAGGGCCGTTATCGAGGTCGTTTTTCCGGGGTGTCTGAAAAATTGGGTATGTTACCCGATATTTGTGTCCTACGGGGGGGGATCTGATGACACCTCGATTGAGCCATTCAACGGAATTCTCAACTTCAATAGTTATCTGATTACCGTGCCTCTTAAAAACTTTGATATAATTCCTTTGTGCATATACTAAACAGCAAAAAATATTCCGGAGGGAATGCTCATGGCAAAACCGATAGAGATTGGACTTGTGCTCAAAGGCGATGATGCAAAAGCGTTTCAGAAGTACTTGGAGCACCCGACATTTACCCGTGAAGGTCTGAATCTTATGCGAGAAGCGAAACGCGACGCAGAGCACACCGGCCTTGACTAATAAACAGGCTTACCTCAATGATCTCCCCCATCCCTTTTGAAGATCTCGAGTTTGTCCTCCTGAATGCTGATCACGATTTATCCGGGTTTCATTCGTCTGAACCTGAACTTAATGAATTCTTAAAAGAAGACGCTCTCGTTAATCAGAACAACCTTATTTCTGTGACACGACTGGTTTTTTTTAAAGGGGACCTTATCGGATATTTTACTCTCATCAATGACAGCATCGAAGTGAGGGCTGTGGAAGAATGTGACCGTGAGGAGAGTTATCATTTCCGGAAATATCCTGCGTTGAAGATTGCACGGCTCGCTACGCATAACGACTTTGAACGATTTGGAGTCGGGCGTAGTATGTTAAGGAAGATCTTTACCATCTCGATTACACTCTCTCATTATGTCGGCTGCCGTATCATTACGGTTGATTCAAAATACAGTGCCGTTGATTTCTATAAAAAATTCGCATTCAAGCAGGCAATCAGAACTCCGTTGGAGACCGTTCCGCTGTACCTTGATCTGAAGAATGCACTAGAGCGAATCACGCCCTCCTGATCCGCTACGGGATATCTTTGAAAATCCCGATGAACTTATTGCATTCCTCCAGGACCTCAAAAAAGAGCGGGATGGCAAGGCATCATAATTTTTTCCATCAGACTGATGCCATCATCAGAACATTCATCGGGTCCAACCGGGATATTACCTTATCATGCCCGATGCCCGTGACCTCTCCAACACGGCAGTTGAACTCGCTGAGTCCGGTCAGTACGACGAGGCACTCGCACTTGTGAACAAGGGAATTAAACTCGATTCGAACAACGCGAATTCGTGGTATAACAAAGGAATAATTCTTTTCAAGATGTGCCGATACCAGGATTTCTCTATAACTGGCGCTGGCCCCATGGTCGAAGTGTTTCAAAAGCGGATGGAAATCTCAAATCCCGGTAAACCTTTAATCAGCCCGGACCGGTTCATCGATCATCCTCCCCGCTCACGGAATGAGTTACTGGCATCGATGATGCGTCGCATAAATATTTGATTGTGTCCAATGATCGGCTAAGATAATCATCTTTGGGATGATCTCATTGTTAGACAAAAAAAGGAGACCACCCCAAATGGAAATTATAGTCACACTGCAAGTAAAAGTTTGCCTTCCTGAAGATGAAGAAGTACCGATAGAATATCTCGTCTATATGCTGACAGACCTAAAAATCGAGGCAAAATTACTCGAACAGATCATAAATACAGCAGATACTGAGATCGTGACAAAACTTTGTGGAGAAAAATATTCAAAAAAAACGGGAAATGAAAGGTATGCACGTGCGGGAACATCCGTAAGAAAACCAATAACCTCCATCGGACAACTAAACCTCAAAGTGAATAGAGTCAAGGATCTTGAACAAAATCGGATAATCAAG
>JAUSBW010000044.1 GCA_030651815.1 Methanoregula sp. | reverse complement strand
CGCCTCGCCCTTGCTGAGATGAGGGCGTCGCTCCGGAACTTGGAGAGGGGCTCGCTCGCTTTCCCGATCTGCACCCAGAATTATTATAGTCGGACACCCTCTCCCGAACCCCGAAACCTGACCCTGAAAAAACCCAATACGGGCTAAATTCCATCTTGTCCTGACTTTTGCCGTCCAAATGTGGCTAAATATGACCTCAATTATTCCCGCCGTTCTCGGACCCTGTATTCCGGGTCTGTTCCTGCGTTTTTCCGAATTATGACCTCCCAATTTCGAAGTCTGGGGAAAAGTGATACAACCGGGATGGTGGCGGGCTCCGTTGTACCAGAATTACCTCTGGCATACCTATGACCTGTCAGGGTCTCCCCGGATGGGGGACTACGACGGAGATTTCCTTCGTGAACGAGGGGGTTGGTAGGGGAGAAGAGACAAAACATCATCGGGACGACCTTTACCTGTCAAAATATACCGGGCGATCTTTTTCATACGGTATGGATTTTCCGGAAAAACCGGTCGTAGAAAAAAGTCCTTTGGAAATTTCCCGGTACATACCTTCACGGAAAAATCCGTCATGGGAAAAAGTTTGGATTTTAATCCGCGGATATCCGGTTAAAAAAAGTTCGTGGAACTTTTCCGGCTTTCACCCGGCAGTCGTGCTGGCCGGCAGCAGTTTTCCCTCCCGGTCGATCTCGACAAGCCCGGTTGCCGTGACCAGGAAGAACCGCCAGGTCCCGTGTTTGGATCGCAGCCAGAGCTCAGCCACAACGGCAGCGTCCCGGGCGATAATCCGCAGCTGGGTGATCTCGTCTTTGAAATCATCGGCAATCTCCACGATCGCCGCGAGGATATGCGGCGCGAACATGACCCGGGCGAACGTGATTGGAAGCTTCGATACAATCGAGATGTCGAAGATGCGTTCCGGCCCGGGGCCCGACATCTGGACGACGCCGCGTAACTGTGCGATCGGCATTGCTTCAGCGAGTGCTCGGTGCGGACGCGGTCCCCGGCTCATGAGCGACACCCCGGGATTTTTCCTGTACCGGAACACGGGCGATGGTTGATCGTCAG
>JAUSBW010000037.1 GCA_030651815.1 Methanoregula sp. | reverse complement strand
ACTCGACAATTACTATGATCTTATCACCGGTATTTAAACTGCTAGCCCCGGGGCGTGAAAGTAATTGACTAAGGGGTTCGATTCATCCCGCGACTAAAGTCACGGGTTTTTTCGACCCCTTAACCCATGATCATAAAATTCTGCCATAATACGGTCCCGGTCCCCAAACTCATTGGTGTACTTGCAGTCAAACCGTACTGTCCTGTGGAGCAGGTGGGGACCGTCTATCTCAAACCCCGGTATTGTGTTCATCCGGTCGGTAATGGATGCAATTTTTTCAGGAAGCGGGCGCTTTGAGATAAAATCGAGATCGATATCCTCTGAAAAACGGCAGGCACCAGATTTTACCAGGTATGCACGGTTTAAGGCCGTACCGCCTTTCATAACCACATCGGGGAACCGGGTACGGATTTCACCAAGAAGTATGGATATCTTCTCGTCTTTTGAAAGGTACTTGAGCCCGAGCCCGGATTTTGCCGCGAGATACCGCAGCAGTTCCGGATCAGCCATGAGACCACCAGGAAAAGATGTTCTCTGTACCAATGTTGTCAGCCAGCATCCATGATCGTACATAGGTTCCGGACCCGGTACCCGATATCGCCAGCCGGGTGTTGTTTTTTATCCGCTGCCGGAAAAACTGAAGTACCGTTTCCGGGACGATCCCCGTCCGCGTATTGAGCAGGTCCAGGATATACCCGGTCCTCTGGCAGAGTGAGGATGATTCGCGGGAAAATAATCACAGAATTTTTGCCAGTCGAGAGATGGCGACTGTGATAGTGCCTGGGTGATCACTGCGTACCCTCCTGCATACTGGGGTTTGTAAAAACAATCAAAGAATGTTTTTTCCAGCGTGGATACATACACCCCTTTATGAAATGTCATACCAGTGCACCGTTTTCCCATCGCAACACATCGCAGGGTATATTCCCCGACCGTTGTCTCCCTGGACCGGTTTTTTGTCACCACAAAGACCGTGAACGATTCGTAGGGAATGAGGTCATAGACCCTGAGTGCGGATGAGAAGCCGATATACCCCGGGCATACCGCGAGTGCAATCTGGAGGGGATCCTGAATTTCCGGGTTTTCTGATGGTGTGCCGGAAACAGTAAAGACGCCTTTTTTTACCCGGTACAGGTACCCTTTTTTTGCAAGATTCGCTACGGTCTTGTTGAGCGAGACAGGGGGTATCTCCGGGAAAACTTCCTGCAACGAACCGGTATCGATGACCTGCCGGGATGACAATGCGGAGAAAAGGGCCTGTTCACCAGGCGTAAGATAGATATTTTTCTTCACATTATACCTATTCAGAGGATTATGTTAATAAAATTTTCTAAACCCGATCCAGCCTGCATGTCTCCACCAAGAGGTAATGAAACACCTGCGCCGGTGCCCTGTCGGGAAGCGCTCTCCCAGATTGTCAATGGCGGAACGAAAGTGTACAGATGTGGCGGAAATTGAATTGTACACCCAAATCCCCTCCCACTGCGGCACCTCCACCTCCAAAACATCACCCGACCATAAGACTCATGTGCGCAAAAAAATTCCAAAAAAATATTCCCGCGTTTTGAACGTAAAATCGTATCCATTCCAAAACTAATGGAAATATTAATATCTTAGTACGTATATAACATTATACACGATACTACTGCAACCCCTTCGGGAATTACTTGCCCCCCTCACCAACGAGGCGATTGAGCAGGAATCAGATCCAATACCT
>JAUSBW010000029.1 GCA_030651815.1 Methanoregula sp. | reverse complement strand
AATGTACGCTAATAGATGCTAATGGGAGGCAGATCAGCGTGAAGATGACCTTTGGGTTGTTGGGATGGGGAAAACAGGGTTTTTCCGGATCCCAGGATCCGGATATAACCTTTGGATCTCATGGTGGGAGATGAGGTGGTGGGTTTCCCTGGTATGTAGTGTCTCCGTCGTGAGTGATCGCACCCCATGAAGGTCTTTGGCTGGCCGAAGCCGCTTTAGGTTGCAGAAAAGGGGGAATTCCGTCACACGGTTTTGGGGAATCGCTATTTTGTGGGGATCTGAGGCTAACCGGGATAGATTCCCGGTTTAAAATGTACGCTAATGGATGCTATTGAGAGGCAGATCGGGGTGATGATGACCTCTTGGTTGCGGGATGGGAAAAACAGGGTTTTTTCCGGTAACTGGGATCCGGATAGATAGTGTAAACATCTTGATGTAAATCACGGAGACTTTCATCAGATTCCAATGGAACTGCAAATTATTCCCCACAACATGCAGCGGTGAGTATCAACGCAATTTTATTTTATTCAAGAATTACATCGATTTCTTTTTCAGTAAATCCTAATTGATGCAGAACAAGTTTCATGTATACTGATGAGAGTTCTGCTTTTGCCATAATTACCGGTGCGTGGTATACTCTTCCCTCTTTCTCCCGCTCAAAAATAGCATGGCTGGTGCCTCTCTGCCTGACAATCTTAGCGCTGCCCAGAGCAAGAAGTCGGGAGAACTTCTTACTTGACATGGGAGGGATTTTTTTAGACACAGGCACTAACCATGAATGTTATGCTCTCTGAATATTTCCACTCACGCGAAGGCTTCACAAAATCAACATCCCCGATGAGAAATTCGCGCAGCAGATCAAGGGGAACCGGTTGTATCTCATTATCCAACCCTTTTTCTTTCATATACGAGAGATATTCTTCGCACGCATCCTGCAGCATATTCTTGGTTTCTTCGATGCTCTCACCTTGGCTGGCTATGTTGAGTTCAAGACATAACCCCACATAACAATCTCCTGCTTTCTTAATTATTCCGGTAAATTGCATTTCTCTTCCCTCCTTCTTTGTATTTATCTTATCATTGTATATGGTTTTTTTTCTGACGTATAATAATGTCTATCCATAACACTTAGATGGTAATTACGCTCTCCATAACGAAATTAAAAAAAATATCAACCCGCTAAAACAGACTGGAATGGTAAGGACAACCCGACTTTACTACATCCGGCTCGCGCACATTTCTACCTAATTTAAGGTGACATTACAATTGTACTGGTCCTACGAAGTAATGAATCAGAAGACAGATCGTTTTTCCTCTGTAAACGCCCCACACCCCATGATGTTTTTATGCTGGCTAGACCTTGTTTGAGATCCGGAATCACAGATTTGAGATCTATGTCGTGCAGAAAGCCAGGAACGGATTGTTCTTCGTTCAGAGATACGATAATTCCCAGATCATCCGTAAAGAGAGGAATTGAATTCTGCTCTTAAAATCGCGAAAGAAAATACGTGTCTAACCCGTGACCCCCTTCCCGCATAGCAATTTTTAGTTCGTTCAATGATCAGTTCATTCGGAACAAGGGTGGAAATTGTTTCAACCTTATCACAAATCCCCAATGAAGAATGAGGTTCTGCAAATCGTGTTGACAATGCGGCAATCTCAAACCCGGCTGCAACGGGGAATAGAAACACCGGTTTCCTGTTCATCAAGTGCCGCAAGGAGCGCCACACAGGATTGATCTACTCTGTGTTGTTAATGGTTTTTTTGCGCACGAGGGGATGGTGGAATGCAATTCCGTAATTGGCGTATGATGAGTGCTCAAACCCGGGCGATACGTTTCCCAACATCAGATGAATTATCATTTTAGCCGCCATTTTGAAAATCGAGTGCTGCTGATTATTCTTCCGGTCTGCATCACGATCTTGTCAAAAGGCTGACACTTGTACTGCATTATCTATCTTTTTTGTGCGGGACCCTTACCATCGTGTGCAAAGGGGGGTCAAAATGAAAGCGGCGAAAACAAGAGCGGCTGATTTGTAATGAGCGGGTTCTGGGTTCAAATTATGGTTGGGACTTTTTAAGGGGACGATGTGTTGAGCTTTTCCATGCGGTAAGGCTCAGCATATGGTGTCCTGTTTTTAAATGGGATATGGGGATCTGCGAAGAAGAGAAAACTCAGTTCAATTTGGGCGTGTTTTGGTGTGTATCTGTTACCCCGGTATTTTTTGTATCTCAGGATATTGATTGAAATGATCATCAAATGAAAAAACTTCACCGAGCCCGAGACGAGTCATAATCGCAAACGTTGTCGCATCAACGTATGAAAAGTTTTTGTCATCAAAATCGGTAATAATCTGCCAGGCATTCTCTTCATCTTTGAGGGAAATCCTTTCAATTTCATATGATTCCCTGATTCCATTGATCACCCGCAGAGCGGTAGTTCTCCCAATTTTATACAAGATAAGGGTATAGGTTTCAGAGAGGATAAAATTCGACGTTATTAACGAGGTGTTGCCATCTGAAAGAGACGACAAGCAATCTATTGCCCGCCCATGATCAATATCAGACCGATTGATTAGTGCATAGAGTGCACTCGTATCAACAAAAACAGAGTCACTATTTTTCATAGAGGAACCGGTCATGATCACGCCCGTTTATTCCTGGAGCCTCAACACTTCCGACAAAATCCCAGAATAGTGATTTCCTTGATATTTTTTTACGGGCATTTCGTTTTCCCGCAGAAAAAATCCTGATTTCATGATCTCCCAGATCCATCTCGACTTCATCATCGATACCTGCTTTTTTAAGAATGTTTTTGGTAATATAGAGACCCGAAGATATCTTTGCCATAATTTTCGTGATGATGAATCCCTCCTATTATCAATCAATTACTGGTATCGTGTATAATAAATACTGATCGCCAGATCTCCTAATCTCCTTGCGAGGTCACCTAAAGGTGTGTGCAATCACCGCACAACACATTTAAATTTAAATAAAGTCTCCCACAACTATCTGCTACAAAAAAAGACCAATACACATAACGAAGCGGGTTTCTCCGTCGTGGGGTCGGGTGCTTTTATGGGGGTTTTATGCTGGCCGGAGCGGCTTTAGGTTGCATAAAAGGGCAAATTCCGTCACACGGTTTTTTGGGACTCGCTATTTTGGAGGGATCTGAGGCAAACCGGGATAGATACCCGGTTTAAAATGTACGCTAATGGATGCTATTCTGAGGCAGATCGGGGTGAAGATGACCTTTGGGTTGTTGGGATGGGAGAAACAGGGTTTTTTCCGGATCCCATGATCCAGAGATTACCTTTGGATCCTATGGCGGGAGATGAAATCGGGGATTCCCCTGGTGAGATGGGTCTCCGTCGTGAGGGATCACACCCCAGAAGGTCTTTAGCTGTCTGGAACTGCTTTAGGTTGCAGAAACAGTGGAATTCCGTCACACGGTTTTGGGGACTCGCTATTTTGGTTGGATCTGAGGCAAACAAGAGTAGATTTGCGGTTTAAAATGTACGCTAATGGATGCTATTGGGAGGCAGATCAGCGTTAAGATGACCTCTGGGTTGTTGAGATCTGAAAAACAGGGTTTTATCTGGATCCCGGGATCCGGATATCACCTTTGGATCCCTTGGGGGGGATGAGGTCGGGTGTTTCCCTGATGGCAGGTGTCTCCGTCGTGAGGAATCACACCCCAGAAGGTCTTTAGCTGGCCGGAGCGGCTTTAGGTTGCAGAAAAGCGGGAATTCCGTCACACCGATTTGGGGAGTCGCCATTTTGGGGGGATCTGAGGCAAACCGGGGTTGATAATATCTTTAA
>JAUSBW010000028.1 GCA_030651815.1 Methanoregula sp. | reverse complement strand
CTTCTTTGTCGGAAATGGGCGACATATGAGCATTTTTTTATAAATATATAAATGTATCGCCACCGGCGGCGCGAAAAAATGCTACGAGTTATTTAAAACGTATGAACTAAGAGGGGTCTGGTCTTAACCTGACTTGAGTGGGTTTATCAAAGTCCGGCGTACCCGTTCAAACCTGAGTGAGTTGCAGGATATCCTGCAGTTGTGCAATGCAGATATCCGCGATATCCGTTCGATACCGGATAGTGCGGTATCAGCACAGGGACTCCGGGTACTCGCACCTCATGGAACGTGGCAGTTCTACCGGATCACGGCAGATGCGGTCACGGAGATCCGAAGCGATGGCTCGGCTAAGCCCGGCACATTAGCGAGTTCGCCGGATCTGCATCCCATCATCCCGGCAGCGTCTGTCATCCCGGCAGCGTCTGTCATCCCGGGTCCCGGTACGGGAGGGATTCCATCGGTACCGGGAGATATCGTCTGCCATTGCCTCTCCTCGCTTCAGGAAAAGACATGAGACTACCTCTTTTTTAAAATGGGCTCCTTTTGTCAAAATACGCTCAAAATGGGCTTATTTGATTTTTGGCGAAACTAAAAAAAACGAATATATTCTCAAAAAACGGGATTTGAAACCCGGGTTTTTTCAAATAACGGAGATTTGAGGTTTTTAGGGCAAACGGACTGATTTGCATTGTTTAAAATGATCCCTAATAGAACCCTTTTAAATTGCCGATCTCTTACCGGATGGGCTAATGTAGGTGGAAAGTGAAAGAAAGGCCTGTTTTGGGGGTCTAATCGGCGATCTCTCTCGTCGGACAACGACGTGAAAATGGGGGATTAACCGGGAGTGAGATGGGATGGGGATGAGTGTAGATATCCCAAACCCACTTCTCCGTCGGAGACCGTCTTCTTCCAAGAAGGGGCCTGCACACAAAAAGTGTCTAATTCGCAAAAAATGGAGCTATATCTTTTTTAAAAAACGCATTTTGAGCCCCGTTTGGCTGGATTCGGTATAAATCAGGCTCTAAAAAGTGTCTAAATAGGCTCAATTGGCTGGCAGATCTCTTACCGGATGGGCTAAAGTAGGTGAAAAGTGAAAGGAATGGCTGTTTTTGGGGCTCGAATCGAATAACTCTCACGTCGACAACCGACGTGAATTTCAAGCATCTTTCCGGACCTCCTGTTCATGCAAAATATCCAGGAGTTTTCGATCAAACAGGGGGTGATCTGAGTGAAAACGGGGCTCATTTACGGGTTTGTTTGGGAATTTTAAGGGAACGGAGGCCGATGCGTGCCCGGATTGGTGACGTTGTTAAGTGCTTATAAAATGGGGATTTTGGAGGGGGTACGTAAGGGGGGCGAGGGTGAACTTTTTACTTTAGGGCTCTCTTGAAATTTTTCACGCAAGTTCTGCTCAAAAGTTTTCAATCAAAGTGTGGTTGAAAATTTTCGGGCAAGGTACGGTTGATCGGTACGCAACTTTCAAGTAGGGTCCGTAGGGTCGATTGAAATTTTCCGGGCAAGGTCCGGCAAATTTTTTTAAGTTAAGGTCTGCCCGGATTTTTTCAATCAAGATCCGATTACAAATTTTTGGTCGTGTCACACAATCGGCTAAGATCTCGCTGCTAGCAAAGATACCTAAGCGTTCAAAGATATCAATCTTATCGAAAATGGATTCAGTAAACCCAACAACGAAACCGGTTAAGTAGCCGCCGCGGGGGCGTCCCT
>JAUSBW010000126.1 GCA_030651815.1 Methanoregula sp. | reverse complement strand
TTAGAACGCTTGGCTGTCACTCTTTTGAAGAAGGTCGGTCTCCCTACTTGAGATCATAAAGTGTGAGTATTATTTTTCTCCATGCATTGGATTGGCAGTAACACCGGAAAGTAGGTTTACCCTATTTTTGGAGGGGATACGATTTTCTCTATTCGTGCCTTGGGGTCAGCAAGTTCAGCAGGAATTGTCTCACCGTTTGATTCACCTAATTCAGCATCATCCTGTTCATCGAGTTTTCGTATCTCTTCGAGACATTTTTTGATGGTTTTATCACAGCGTTCCATATCGTAAGTTTTTTTGACTGATGCATTTGCTTTGATTTTGGTTCCGTCAAAAGCGACATTATTCATTCCAACTAATCCCAGTCGGATGCAGAGCCGGACAACCTGTTTAAAAATATCTTCAATAACGGTAGAAAATCTTTTCAAAAAACGAGAGATTGTCCGGTGATCGGGTTTCTGTGAAGCTGATAAATACATAACAACTACGTCATAACGAAATCTATTCTCTATTTGACGACTGCTATACGAGCCTGTATACATGCAGTAAAAAATTCCTTTCAATATTGCAATAGGATGATATGCGGGGGTTCCTTCATTCGAATATTGAGCGTATAATTCTGCATAGTTGAGATCATTAAATACGTCGTTAATAATTCGAGCGGGAGATCCGGGGGGAATTAAATCGGCAATATTTTTTGGAAGCACTGTTTCTTGACATTGATCATAATCTCGAAAATTCACTCTGGGAAGAGTGCTTTCTCTTGGAACGGATTTCCCCTCGTAGTGAGGAATCAAAATTGTTTGAGTCGGTTTACCCACCATGCTGTTCATAAACGATCTCCGCATAAATCCTGCACAAACATATAATATTATTAATAATATATAAATAATACTAATAATAATATATATCTTACATAGTAGAATGGGGTTTTCAGCATATATACTTGTTGCCTCAGCAAAAAAAATCCTTAGTTATGACCCAGCCTGTACTGTTAAAATTTTCGTATAACTTGTACAACAGTACAAACTTGTACATTTGTACAATAATACCCTTCAGCTAAAATAAAGGTTGTCGTTGAACCAGTTCGCCTCTCTTCTTGAACATGACAAGATTGTATTTGTCGGGTGGATCCAACCGATGCAAATCACATTTTCCGATAAACCGGAACCGGGCCACGGTCCGGGGCCCGGTTTTGATTGTTCGGGAAAATGCATTTTGTCACTGTTATGCCCACCCGACAAAGCAAGCGACTGTCCGCTGATGCGTCCGGTAGCCGTCACTGTGTCCTCCCACCCGTACACCGATCCCGTGCCCCCCTCAGGGGCTGTCCTGGCCCGGCCCAGCGGCCCGAACAAGCACCGCAACAAGGGTGCGAAGGTAACGAACCGCGAAGCGGTAAGTCCGAGCCCACTGTGCGTCATGCAAGTGAGTCACTGAGCGTTATACACGTGCTTAGTACACAGCGACGAACATTCCGCGAAGCGGTATGTGAGGAGCGGGCGAGAGCAGCCGCTGGCGCAAAGAGCATCGCGACAAGCCAGGGGCGTCATCATATCAACAGGGCAACTCCGTAAAAACAAGGGAGGTGATGTGAAGCGAATCGGAGTCTGGAGAGCGCAAGCGAACGGAACGCAGATGAGTGAACATGACCGACCGGTCTCATGTCAGCAAAACAAGTTTTCGTTGGGGAAGTCCGCGCGGCGAGGGGCGGAGCCCCGTTAAGCGCAACCTCTTCTGTAAATATTCGTCGATGCTGCACGCAATCACGCCATGATCGCCACCCGCTTCGCACTGCTCCGCGACCGGCTTATCTAAATATTAATGCCAATTACGTCTGTCCGAGCGATTGAAAAGATACATTTTTCTGTGTAAAAGACCATTAGGGAAATAAGAGCAAATTGGGCCATAAAAACAATTTAGACCTTAATCTGCTGTCAGAAAGCCTATGCCGAGATTTGAACTCGGGACTTCCTCCTTACCAAGGAGGCACACTGCCGGGCTGTGTCACATAGGCAAATTTGTTGATGATACGATAATCGGGCAACGCCTTTATCTCAGGCGTGTAAGGTTACTAATTCGCTCAGACGAATTGCCTAACAACGTTGTAAGTCATCCCTATAAAACATTGCGGAAAGAAGAGAGTAAATCTGTCATTGGTTCCCGCAACATTATTGGGAACACTCCCTTAAAATATCGAACAAAGCGCACAAACATATTCGTGATATGTGTATCCTGAACAGCGCGATGTGATCACTACCAAATTACGCACTTACAAATTAATCCATCAATAACCATCCGATTGGTATCCCCTCCAAAAATAGGGAAAAACAACCCTCCGGTGTTTCTGCCTAATATATCTTGAGAGAAAAATAATATTCACGCTTTATGATCTCAAGTAGGGAGACCTATCTGCAGAGTGCCACTATTTTCCGATTCAGGCAGAAGAACGCTCAGGAGATAAAAGAAATCTTCAGGCAATTTGCCCGGATAATCGTCAAATCTAAAATTACACGCATTGGGATTCTTGCCATTGATGGAACAAAAATCGGTGCAAATGCATCTCTATCAGCCAACCGGAAAGCAAAGAATATCGAGGCGGAACTAAAACGCATATTTGATGAATCGCTGAATCAGGATGAGCAGGAAACTATTGACGGAACGACTCCCGTTGTCACGGATTATAATCTTCCTGACGAGCTTGCTACAAAAGAGAGAAGAAAGGAAGTCCTGCAAAAAGCTTTGGGTGAATTGAGGTCTCCCCACCCTAAAGGATGGGGCTTCTAGTAGACTGTTGGCATTCATAGATCCCACTCCGAATCGACCACGAGTTCGGTTTGAGTCTTCGGCAACTTCGCGCCTTCAATCGTCCGTTTCCAGTGATTGTTTGGGCACGTTTTCATATTGACAACCGGTATTTCGTCACCGGATTCATACCCTGATGGGGTTTCTGATGTGTATTGGGTACGACTTCCGATATCAAGAGCGTAAGCATGTTTCCAAGCTTTCGGATGTTTGCAACACCAATATCCATCTGGATCGAAATATCGGGAATGTGTTGGGCACTTATTACAAAGTTTGAATTCATTTTGTGGCATGACCTACCTCATTAATCCTTCTAGTATTGCTGATAGGAGTGGTACCTTACAAAGAGGGAGGCACTTCATCCCCGCCATAAATAGCGGGGTCTTCCCGTGCCCCCTCTTATCTCCCGAGACGGAGATAAAATCCTTATCAGACCACTACGATAAAAGATGAACTTTGCGATAAAAAATGCCCGGGACAAATGAACTGAACGGGAGAGAGAAAAAACTTGTACCAGTTTATGAGGGGGTGGATCCCGGGCTCAACAGGAATATGCAGTTCTATCGCATGGCGGGGGATCGTCGCAAGTTTGCGGGACTGGCAGGTGGTAAAACTCCCCGTTGTGTCCAAATGGATCTGTTTTGTTCACTTTGCAGGTAAAAACAGGGGCTTGAATGATGTCAACGGCAACTGTAACTATGCCAAAAGGCATATATCGACTTTAAAAGAATAACATTCTGTTCACATTGACCCGGATATTCCCTGCGGAGAATTTGATGTTTATGAGAATACCTGTTTCAGATAAAGAAAATCAGAAAATCATCGTGATGGCCGCCCTTATCGTTTTTTGCTGCTTCCTGACCGTTTATTTCCACCTGGTCCTTAGATCCTGTACTATTTTTACCCACTTCTTTTATATTCCGATCATTTTAGCGGCATTCTGGTGGAAGAGAAAGGGTATCGTCGTAGCAGTTTTTTTAGCCGGGGTTCTCCTCGCAGGGCACCATCTCTTTATCGGATATGCGGGTATTAATTATATCTCGGAATTTGATGAGTGTATCAGGGCAATTTTCTTTGTCCTCATCTCCGTTGTGGTCGCCCTTATGAGCGAGCGGATTGCCAGAGAAGAGAAAGGAATTAAAGATAGTCATGCAGAACTGGACCAGATATTCCAGACAGCCGCTGATGGCATGTGGGTGGTTGACAGGGATTTCAACGTGCTTCGTATGAACGATACGTTCCTGGAACTGGCAGGTTTAAGCAGGGAGGATGCAGCAGGCAGGAAATGCTACGAAGTGTTTCCCGGCCCCCGGTGTCATACTCCAGATTGTCCCCTGAGCCGGATCCTCGGCGGTGAAAAGCAGGATGAGAAGGAGATGGAAAGAGTACGTGCAGACGGTAAAACAATTCCCTGCAATGTCATCGCAACCCCATTTAAGGATTCCGGAGGTAAGATTATTGGCATTGTGGAGGATTTCAGGGACATCACCGAACGCAGACAGGCAGAAGTGCAGCGCGAGATGTTCATAAAAGAACTCGAACTGAAGAATACCGAACTGGAACGCTTCACCTACACCGTCTCACACGATCTCAAGAGCCCGCTCATCACCATCAAGGGGTTTGCCGGGCTTTTAGAGGACGATGCCCTGAAAGGGGATCCGCTCCTGCTGAAAAAAGATATCCAGCGCATCAATGCGGCTGCCGACACGATGTATGCGCTTCTTACCGATCTCCTTGAACTGTCCCGGGTCGGCAGGATCGTAAACCCCCCGGAAAAGATCGGGTTCGGCACGATCGCTCATGAAGCAGTGGATCTCCTTGCCGGGCCGCTTGTCGGGCGGGGTGTCACGGTCGATATCGCGCCTGATCTCCCGGACGTGAACGTCGACCATGCCCGGATCCGGGATGTCATGGTCAACCTTATCGAGAACGCTGTCAAGTTCCTCGGTGATCAGCCGGACCCGGTTATCCGGATCGGTGCTGATACGACCGGGGCAACACCGGTCTTCTTTGTGCAGGACAACGGCATCGGTATAGACCCCCGGTATCTCGAACGGATCTTCAACCTGTTCGAGAAACTGGATCTATCCCGGCCGGGTACCGGTATCGGCCTTGCCATCGTGCGGCGGATTATCGAAGTTCACGGCGGGAAGTGCTGGGCGGAGTCGGAGGGGTCCGGAAAGGGGGCCACGTTCCGGTTCACGCTGCCGCTGGCACACGATGCAGGCGGAGCGGATTCCGGAGAGGGGAGGTAACAGGACTATGCAGACGGAACAGGAACCAGTGAACGTGAAACAGACATCCAAAGAGCCGGATATTTCCGGGGATCGTCTCTGCCACATCCTTGTAGTCGAAGATGAAGAACCCCACAGGGAGTTGATCCGGCGCGGTTTTAACGAGTGCAAAGGTGCGTTTCGCATCTCGTTTGCCCCCACCCTTGCCGACGCCCGCCGGATCATTGCGGATGATCCCCCACAACTCGCGTTCGTGGACTGGCTGCTGCCGGATGGGAACGGCGCAGAACTCCTGCCCGGCTATGGTGGCGTATCTACGTTTCCCATCGTCATGATGACCTGCCACGGCGATGAGGAACTGGCAGTCAGCCTGATGAAAGCGGGAGCGCTCGATTATCTCGTGAAATCGGATGTCGTATTTGCCGCAATTGCCCATGCAGCGGAACAGGCACTCCGGGAGAGCGACCATATCACGGAGCGCAAACGGGCGGAGGAAGCGTTGAAAAAATCCCATGACGAACTCGAACAGCGGGTTAAGGAGCGGACCGCCCAGCTGACTGTATTACTGAATGAGCGGGAGATCCTGGTTAAAGAGGTCCACCACCGGGTGAAAAACAACTTCCAGATTATCATCTCCTTATTAAACCTCCAGTCGCGGTACATTACCGATGAGAAAAACCTGAATTCATTTAAAGAAAGCCAGAACCGCATCAGGGCGATGGCACTGGTCCACGAAAAACTGTACCGGTCCGCAGACCTCTCGAAACTCGACCTCGACAATTATATCCGGTTCCTTGCCAACAACCTGTTCCAGTTCTATGGCATGGCGGGAAAGGGTATCACGATCACCATGGATATCCGGGATATTTTCCTTACGATCGATACCGCTATCCCACTCGGGCTGATCATCAATGAACTGGTCTCCAACTCCTTAAAACATGCATTCCCTGACGGAAGGAACGGTGAGATCTCCCTTGCTATCCGGCGGGAGAATGCCCTGCTCGCCATCGAGTATAAGGATAACGGAATCGGCATCCCGGGGGATCTCGACTGGCGCAATGCAGAGTCGCTCGGTCTCCGGCTCGTCTGCACGCTCGTGGAACAACTGGATGGAACCATTGAACTGGATAGGAGTGCCGGGACGGCGTTTACGATTATCGTAAAGGAAAAGGAGTAGGAGAAAACCCGATGGATGCACGTTCTGCAGCAGAGAACCTGGAAATACCCGGTATTTGAGACAGGTCCTTAAAAAAACGGTCTTTGAGGCTGTTGCACAGTTCGAAAAAATGGGTCTTCTCCCAAATTAGGATCGTCTGAAATTAACCAAAACAGGCAGGGTCATAACCTCATGAACGCAATAAAATAACCTCAAATTGCGGATATTTGTCGAATAGGAAGGAGGAATTACTTCCTCCCCCCCTTCCAAGAACGCACCTTGCGACTTTCACCGCAGTACGCTCAAACCTCACACTACCC
>JAUSBW010000119.1 GCA_030651815.1 Methanoregula sp. | reverse complement strand
TTTGGTCGGACTCAAAATTCATAGCGAGTACCGGGCAGGTCTCGCTCGACGTGCTGATGAAATACGTGGAAAGCCAAAATGAACCGAAGAAAAAGTAGCGCCAACAGTCTACTGGAAGCCCCATCCTTTAGGGTGGGGAGACCTCAATTCACCTGGCTCAATATGAGACGTACAGACTGGATGGGAAAGTAAAAACCAGATTCATCAAATACCTCGGTAAGGAAGGAGATGTGAGGGGTGTACCTCTTCCGAAAAAGTCAGCTCATATTCAAACGCCACTTTATCCTGAAAGATCCAAAAGCGCTGGCGATGTAAAACTTATGTGGACCATTGCTGAAAAAACCCTCAATATGTCCAAAATCATCGATAAAATATGTTGTGGAAATGAAAATATTGAGGGAAAATCTCCCGGGAAAATATTGACTGCGTGGGCAATCAATAAGGCAACAAATCCCGAGAGTGCCACAAATCTTAGTGAATGGGTTAAAACAACCGTCATCCCGGATCTATTCGCGACCCCTGACGACTATTTTACAGATAGTGCGTTCTATACTGCATTGGACCGTGTTTGTTTCAAAGATAATACTGCTGACGGGTATACTGACTTTGGTCAGTTAATATGTGATGAACTTTTCAGACATTGGCATTTGCACAACCCACTCCCTACTAAAGGAACAGAAATCCTGGCATATGATCTGACCCCCGTGCTGATTTTTGGAAGTGGAGACGATCTCGGTGAGAAAGGGTACAATTCAAAAAAAGCAAACCGGAAACAGATTAATTTGTGCGTTTTAGTCTCAAAATGGGACAAAACTCCCGTTTCTTACTTTATATTACCGGGAAATTTCAACTCAATGTCGTCAGTTAAAGATCTGCTGGTAACGTTAATTGATTTGTCGTTTACGCCAGGAACCCTGATTTGGGATCGGGGAAACACTTCCGAAGATTCGGTTAGAGATATTGAAAATATGGGTTGGAAACTTATCTGTGGTGTCCCGACGGTTTCGAAAGAAGCAATTTCACTCGTAGAAGCAACGGATGTTCCAATCAGCGTCTCCAACCTGGTTAAATCGACAGAAAAAAGTGCTTTGTATGCAATGAGAGCAGAAGGCGAATTGTTCGGGAGACAGAATGCCGGGGTTGTCTACGTTAATTTATCGAAGAGATTGGGATTGAGCGATGCCAGAAACAAATTTTTAAAGGATATTGGTGACGATTTGGATTTGTTAACTAATGATTTGGGGGGACTTCACGAGAAGAAAATAAACGAGAAAATTTCTGAATTAGTGGGCAATTACAGGGAATTTTTTAAATTTGAAATAAGCCCGGTCGGTGACAAGTATTCACTGAAATGGGAATATGATTTTCAAGCGATCGATACAGCTGCGGCTTTTGACGGGAAATATCTGTTATATTCAACAGATACGTCGGTAAAAGCAACTGATGTTGTAAAGGAATATATCGGAAAGGATTTCGTAGAAAAGACGTTCGAGACTATGAAATCATATCTGAAACTCGCTCCTGTCCGGCATTGGCGGAATACTCGGATTCGGGCGTTTTTTTTCATCAATATGATGGCTCTTTGGTTAAGGAAAGTTTGCGATCTCCGCTTAAACCAAATCAAGGGTAAAAAACGAGGATATGGTTTCGATGAATTGTTGAGACGCTTAAGGAGAGTATCTTATGTCGAGATTGAATGTGAGAACGGGGAGAAAGCATTCTGGTACCTTAATCTCAATGACGGACTTGTTGAACAACTGAAATTAATGGGGTTCAAAAATTTGTTTGAAGAAAAGAGGTTGTGCAAGCTGTAGGTTACAAATCTACAAACTCATGTTACATCCATGAAAATCTCACGACAGGCACAGGACCGGTTGCATTCTTTATAGTTGAAGCGATAAACCGGATGAAGTACAGGTACAGCTGCCTGACTGTCTGGAAAGGAGAAAGTGATTGGAAGCATACCGTTCAACCATGAGCCGATGATGAACACGTGCTGCCTGACCACAGAAAGAACAATGAAAAAAACATTATGCTGGCTGGAGTGACATAAAAAAAATGTATGGACGTTTCAATTATCCATGCCGACATGCAGGGAAAGTGTTCTCGATCAGTATCGAACGGGACGGGAATTTTTTCAGGTACCGACGGGAATGCCGGCAGGAATGCGTGGAAAAGATCATCGCTTCGGCCGACCCGACCATTTTTATCCATCCGGTAGAACCGATCAACCTTCCAAAAGAGGTGACAAGGTATCTTGAGATTGTCTTTCCACCGGTCATCATCGAACCGGAATCGAAAAAAACGGTTTTCCTTACATTTCCTCTCGAGATCGGTGTCTTTTTAACAGCAAAGGATGATTACCAGCTCCTCGATGTATTCTCACAATGCCTGTCGAAATATTCCCTCTACGGTTCCCCTGATGATGGCGTGATAACACGGTACCACGAGAGTGCGGTCTCTGAAAGTTGCGGAGAAACTGATCCTGCCTGCGAGGGGGTGCTGCAACTGGAGATCAGGAATACGAGCCGGGGATGGGTTGAAGTCTCACGTGCAGTTTTTGAATCGTATTTTATGCCGATCTATTTCGGTGACATTGTTGCTATGTCAGGAGAGATGGTGATCTTTTCAAAAACGATCGCAGAAACCCGGATATTTGAACGGCCGTTCCGGGAAGGAATGGAACGGGCGATACCGGCAATCAAGGCACGCAAGCTCCTTCTTGTGGATGTCGAGAAGAAAGGATTTTTAATGGATCACGGGATGGGGTGAAACCGGATGGTCATACTTTCAACACCAGTAATCGGGGATGTCACTGTCCTTGATCTCATCGTGTTCTCATTGATAGTTGCCGCTTCTGTCATTATTGCAAAAATTGTCGGGGCATATATCAAAAAGAACCTCTCTGACCGCATCAGGCAGGATGAGATGACAAAGATCATCAAGATCACCCAGGCAGCCATCATACTCTGTGGCATTTTTATCAGCCTTCCCAGTTTTAATGTCAATATTGGAGAACTCCTCCTGATCGGTGGGACTGCCGGTATTATCATCGGTTTTGCCAGCCAGCGGCTCGTCACTAATGTTGGTTCAGGTATCTTTCTCATCATCGAACGCCCGGTCAAGATCGGCGATACCGTCAAGATTGGCGAGACCGCAGGAACCATTGAAGATATCAGGATCCTCTCTACGACCATCAAGACCTATGAGGGTGTGTATATACGCATCCCGAATGAGACGGTTTTTAATTCCGAGATCACCAATTACGTGGCCAACGTGGCGCGGAGGTTCGAGTACAGGATCGCCATCCGGTACAGCGATGATGCCAGGCTGGCAATCGGGGTCATCAAGAACCTTGTTGCAGCAGAGCCGTTTATCCTTGTAAACCCGCCACCTTCCATCTATGTGGATGAGCTCGGAGACAATGGTGTCATCATCATGGTACGGATCTGGGCTCCTTCCCTCGAATGGTGGGCGGTAAGAACCGAGTTGCTCTGGAAGATCAAGCTGGCGCTTGAACATGAAGGGTTCGGGTTTCCGTTCCCGCAGCGCACGGTCTGGTTTGCCCAGGAGGGAAAAAACGAGCACGGACAACCCGGATCAGGAAGAGTTACAGGGCCGGGCGAGGACCATGCAGGGCCCGGCCAGACTTCTTAACAACAGATCCTGTGCACGGCAGAGCAGCAGTATGCCTGCCATATAACCGTGCTCCCCTGTTGCTGCTGCCTTTGCGTCCCGGTAAGTTCCTGCTCGTTCCTCAGCCATTTCGCGGCCAGCCGGATAATGCCCGAATCTATCATGATTAATTATTAATAATCGCAGGGAAAATAATCATATAATGTACCATCTCCTGAATCCCGGTACAATCGGACCCGGACGGGTACATACCGCACTGACTAAGCGGCAGCTCTTTTTCACCAGATAATAATCTGGAAATCTTCTGTCGGCAAACGACGGAACAGGCAAGAGTGTTCTGACTAAAATTTCAGGTGGATCATGGGTATGATTGTGGATAGTATGGTCGATGAATGGGATAGTTCCCTGCCAAAAACGGATGGGATCTACAGCCTCATCGAAAAAACAATGGATAGCAGGAGTCCAAAAGTGCGGATCTGGGCAATAACAGCCCTCGGAAACAGCGGAGATCCCCGTGCGGTACGGTCGCTGATTGACTGCTGCCAGGATCAGAGTCCGGAGATACGGCTCCGCGCGATTGAGGGACTGCAAAGCCTGAGAAGTGGTCGGGCAGTAGATGTTCTCATCGAACGCCTCAGGGATAGGGAAGAACTGCCCGAAACCCGTCTGCGTGCCGCAGCAGCGCTGGCAACCATCAGAAGTTTCGGCGCGATCCGGGAGCTGAAGAACCGGCACGTGGATCCTGACGAAGATGGTGCTCTGCGCACCTTCATCGGCGGGGAACTGGACCGGGTTAAAATATGGTAAGAAATGGCATCACTACGGCACCGGTTCATTTAATCATTAAATCCCCATTTTTGCTGATAATCGCTCGCACTGTCGGGTATCGCCGAGAGGTTTTCGGGAGTGTACAAACATCCCGTGTAAGTACTTCTTTTCCTATTGAAGTTCTGAAAAGTCACTTATGATCTGAATGGCCCGCTGAGGCTGACTTGTGTACACTAAACCGCTTCACAAAATTTGCATCACGGATACGACACTCCGAAATGCTCACCAGTCACTCATGGCGACACGGCTCCGGACCGGAGATATGATCAATCTCGCACGGGAACTTGACAAATGTGGATTTTTTTCAGTCGAAGCATGGGGAGGCGCCACCTTTGACACCTGCATACGATTTTTAAACGACGATCCAAGGGATCGTCTCCGATCCCTCAAGGCTGAACTGAAACAGACACCTGTCCAGATGCTCCTCCGGGGACAGAATCTTGTCGGGTACCGTCATTACCCGGACGACGTGGTCGACAAATTCGTTACAGCAGCCCATAACAACGGCGTGGATATATTCCGGGTCTTTGATGCCCTCAACGATATCCGCAACATGACGCAGTCGATGAAGCAGATAAAAAATCTCGGCGCACACCTGCAGGGCACCATATCCTATACAACCAGCCCGGTTCACAACACGGGTACATTCATCGAGATGGCCCGTAACCTCTACACGCACGACTGCGATTCCATCTGCATCAAGGATATGGCCGGACTCAATCATGCCACAAGCCACACGGGAACTGATTACCGTAATACATATTCTCTTCCGTAAGGTAATGACTTCCCTCATGATCCTAATTATTATAATGCAAAGTCAAGATTGATGTATAATGTTTGAAAAAGTATTGGTTCCCTACGATTTTTCTGAAAATTCACATTATGCGATTCAATGCTTAAAGAAAATTCCCAACGTCCGGCAGATAGTCCTACTCCATATTGAATATAATAAATATCCTTCAAAAGTCACAAACGTCTTACCCCCCAGTGTCGATTATGCACGATTACGTCTGGAAGAAGTGAAAAATACTCTTGAAATACCCGGGATCAATATCAAAACAATCACCGAGGAGATCACCGGTGGCGAAATCTCTGATGTCATCAACAGGATTGCATCAAAGGAAGGTATCTCTCTGACATTGATGGGGAGAAGAGGACGAGGGGTCATTGAAACCCTGCTTATAGGAAGTGTCGCATCCGACATTCTCCGGTATGGAAAGACGGATCTGCTTCTTGTCCGGTCACCAGAAGATGATGATACGATCTCTAAGAAACATGATCTTCCCTGCCCGGACTTGTTTTCAAAAGTTCTGGTATGTACAGATTTTTCTGAGCCCGATATTGTTACTCTCTGCCGTCAGGAACTGCCATGGATTCAGCAGGTCACGCTCATCCATGTGGTAACAAGTGGGGATTCGAAGGAAGAAGTGCGGTCTGCTGTTGATACCGCACGGGTGAGACTTGATCCCATGACAGATGCATTTACCCATACCCGGATCCCTGCACAATCACACGTTTGTGTCGGTAGTGCTGCAGAAGAGATCCTGTCATTTGCCAAAAAAGAGGATATTTCACTGATTGTCCTGAAATCAACCGGAACAAGGAGTTTACTGACAACTCTTCTCGGTCGTACAACTGCAAATGTAGCACGGAATGCTCAAATACCGGTCCTTATATTGAGAAGACCCTCAGCTAAAGGGCGATAAGATATCACAACTTATGCCCCTGATTGTGTCCACTGTACGTTCGACCACCCCCCCTGAATCAACGAGTACCGTCAGGGTATTTTAGGAGAGCATTTCCCGCACCCCTGTGGGAGAGGGTGTCTCCCGGAGACTGTGTGTGATTTCCAGGGAGCTGCTTTTTGCATTCATTCCCGGTATCATCCTGTTTCTCTATGGGATCAAGCAGTTCTCCCGTGAAGTCCAGCTGGAGCCGGAGTACCTGTTTGTTCCTGTTATCACTCTTTGAAAAAACCGCTGCCCAATATATACCCCCTTCTTTTTCTGCTCTTGTACAGAACAAGGAATTTTATCAGAGGGTTATATCGAAAAAATTGGCACCTCATTCCTTTCTTATGTACAAGCGCATTCCCTTTTGCACCCCGCTCTGCTGTCTGTTCCGGTTCTCTCCTGTGAGCGCTCCTGATTCTCGTTGTATACATTATCGCCGGAAAGTTACAGAAATGAGTTCCTGCGATCAGGCATTCCTCTGGTTTCTTTCAGATTTCCTGCCCGGTCCGGATAACCAGAACCGGCCTCTTTGCCCTTCGCACTACAGTGAATGTGGTGCTTCCGAGCAGCATCTTCCGCAGCCAGTCAGTTCCGTAGGCGCTCATCACTATCAGGGATACATCTTCTTCCTTTGCGACCGAGAGGATCATCTCGGTCGGATCTCCGACGCGGATGTGAGGTATTACAACAACATCCCTTCCGATAAATTCCTTTTTTATTTCCTCAAGCCGGGATTCGGCTTCCTTCACGCAAACCTCAATCTCCGGTTGAGAATCTACGTGATTTACCACATGCAAAAGGACTATCTCTTTAATTCCCGGAATTGTTTTTACCAACGATAATGCATCTCCAGCGGATTTTGAAAAATCTGTGGGCACCAGCACTTTTGAAAATAATTGCCGGTGGGACGGACCCGGCGATAGATCAGCATCAGCCAGTTCAGGACTGACGTGCATGACAAGTACATTTGTTTTTGCATGACGAAGTACAGAGGATGAGACACTCCCTAACAGGAGTTCCTGAATCGGGTTGATGCCCCGGGCACCGACTATGATAAGCGACACGTTTTTAATTTCCGCGGTTTCCAGGATCGCCAGTGAAATAGTGCCCTGGGTAATTGCATTGACGATCACGTCCTCTTTGATATTTACTTTCAGTCCGAGATGCTCAAGCGCCTCTTTTTTCTCTGCCATGAGAATTTTCACGTTCTCGATATGCGGTCCGTGTGTCCATTCTAGTCTTGAAGGGCGAGTCGCATCCACTATATGCAGGAGCACCACTTCCTGAATCCCGGGGATCTCACCGATATGATCGAGAATTTTTTGTGAAGACTGTGAAAAATCCAGAGCAACTAATACCTTTTCGAACATATGTCTCTCCTATTGAGTAATACCACTGGCTGATATTAAAAAGATCACGTTGAGATAATAACCCGCAAAGCAAATGCTAAAAGATACGGGCGCAAAGGTTGTCAACGTCGGTCTAATTTTCCCCAATCGTGTCGGAATATCATTCCCCACCCCAATTAAATCTATCGTCAACTTTCTGTCAAACATTTGGAAACCTCAATTCTATCGATTCCTCACGATTCAATCACATTTTCCAGCCAACCCCCCGCAAAACCGGCATTTTTTCACGCCCGTGCTCATGAGCAGGATCTTTTCTGTGCCGGAGCGGCTGGGGGTGGTGGGTGTGGATCTGCTGGAAAAACCCGATACTACACTGCCCGCTGATAGTAGTTCTGCGGCGGAGTCTCCAGTGGAAACAAAGGGGTATAAGAATATTGTGAAATTGCCGGATTGGCTCTGCAAGCACAATATTTCTGGAAAAACCGAAAAACCCTGTCAAAATGGATGAATATCTCTCCTCGAATCGTGCCCCTTTTCATCAGCCCACAACGACTGTGCGTACGCGATCCTGTTCGGCTTTCATCACGAGTCATGCGGCAGCGGGAAGCAGTGGTGGAAGGAATTGCGGGACGAGTACGAGACGATGGAGGAGATGCAGAAGAGCCGTGAGGAACGATTGAATGCGGGAAAGCGGGAGCGGGAAGTCCGTCATTGAACGATCCTGATCTGGTATACGGCTGAACTGACCCGGCAGCAGATTAACACTATTTTCGCATCCGAAGCGGATGTGCTCAACATGGCAGACGATCTCGTGTTGCTCGATAGGGGGTTGAGAGGGACGGTATGATTCATTTGCACCGCTCTGGTAACGCCATTATTCCGGGAGTAGTGTCAAAGCCCCGTTCCCCGGCTGCCTTCAAAACCCCATGGGATTCCCTGCTTAAAAAAAGGAACATGAACCCCGGACTCATTTCCCCTGTTATGTGCATCAGGACAATTTCTTAAAAAATGATATCAAATGCGGAGAGTCCCGTTACAGGTGGGGAACCGCATGTTCAAAGGAAGGAACAGCATTGAGATCCCGGTATTCGACTATCTCCCCATCGGGAAACCGTATGGTGAGGTACCCTGATGTACCGTCGAGCGTGATCAGGTTGCCAAACCAGTACTTGTCAAGTTCTGTCCTCGCATCTGAGATAGAGAAGGCCGGTGTTTTATAGGTGATAGTGCCTGGGTTTTGGCCTACTTTCACGAGATGCTGGATCGTGAGCTGTGTATTGCCGGAAGAGACGGTGTGGACCCGGACGTTTTTTCCCAAGGCTCCCGAAAGCAGGGGGACTGCTGCAGGATAGGCTATTGCCTGCTCTGCCCAGTTCAGGGAATAATCTGCGGCAATCAATGCATCCCCGTTCTCTGCAACGGTGACATCAATATGCCGGATACTGACCGCACCTGCCGGAATAACAAGGAGAAGTATGAGACTTATCGCCACGAGAACCGGCATTACTGAACGGAAGATCATAGTAAGATATGCTTTGGTATTGTTTTTCTATAAATAATAATTGGGGAAAACCTGTACCGGCAAACAATAGTTGGCAGCCATGATCACATATCTGCAAACGGAGACGATGTTCATGAATCGCAAACATTTTGTTCACAAAACGTGAACATATTGTTCAGGAAGTATGAACGAACGCCTGCATGAACTCTCCGATCTCTTCCGGACGAAGGAACGTATAACACTGCTACGGGCCGCCTCCTCCTTACCGGCATGCTTGTAAAATCCCATAACCTCTCATATACCATCACTCCTGTTTCCGGGATTTCTTACGAGAAAATTTAACAAGAATTCGTTACTTCTGCCGGTATACCCAATAAAACCCCCACAAATTATCCCGGAACCTCATCTCACTATCCGGGCCGGGTTTTTTTGGTTGTGGATATTTAAAAATACAATTCTTTATAAATCCGCTATTTTAAGAGATACTGAGTACCATCCATGGGGGGACAATGACGTTTTTAGTTGAATCTGTTGAGCTGGCATTATTGTCTGATATCGAAATGTCAACTGCGATAACGATGAAGGATGCATACCTGCCACATTCCGGGGAAAAGACGGATGAGAAACGGTGTGCCCCCTGTTCGCAACCAGAAGATTCACATCAGGAGGATGGTTCAGCCGGGCCAAATGCTTTGATCTATGTAACAAAAATATCCAACGGGACTCCTCCTGAAGAGATTGATAAAATTCTTAAAGAAGTTCCAGACCGCAAAACGAATACAGGTACTCATGATTTTTTCACACTGGTACTTGCCATAAGTATGCGGCTTGGTGATCCGACAACCACCCGTTTTATCAACGGAACAATAGAGCTTGCTTTTCCTCGAGGGATAAAAATCCTGACCTATTCCCCAAAAGAGAAGGGCATTATTACCGCAATTATTGAAAACGGCGGAGATGCGATCTCCATATCCCAGAGCCTGGATTTTTTAGCATTTGCAGCGCAGGGTACAAAAACTCAACCTGATCCTAATGAAAAGCGGTTCTGGATCCCGGTTGGCCCTGATGAAAAAATTACCGGCATTTACAGCAGAAAAAGCGGGTACTCCCTCAATATACCTGCCGGTGTTTTGCTGGAATACCAGGGACTGCTCAAAAACGAGCGTGAAATGTTCTGGGAAATTTATCCCCCGATGCCAAGCCCGGACATTGAAATTACGGGAAAAGAGATACAGGCGGTTTTTTCCCTTATTGTCCAGACTCCCAAAAATTCTCCGCCCGAAATCACTGCCCATATTGAAGGCAGGGTGAAAGGGAATCTCTGGGGTGTGATTCCTATCAAAGGCTCGGTGAATCTTTAATAAGCCATAAGGCACTTCTGAAGTATCGTTGAATTTTCTGAATTCAAAGCACAACGGGGGGGTGCTTCATGGGCCCCATGGATACCCTCCTCTTAACCTCCATCTGTTTTCTGTTTTCTACCCTCTCCGGTCATGGAGTAACATTGTGGTACACATAGGAATTCTTCATCCATCAATTGAAATCCGGGGGGACACTATCATCTGATAAGACTCTGTCTGTAAATCCAGTGATTTTAGGATATCAGACATCTGTGACCTGAGTTCCTTCAACTAATGTAATCACTGGAAACCTGAACAGAGCCGGTTTTTCCGGATCCCGGGATCCGTATATGACCTTTTGATCCAGGGGTAGGAGATGAGGTAGGGAGGTTTCCTGTTGGAGTGCCTCTCCGTCGTGAGGGATCACACTCCCTGAAGGTCTTTGGCTGGCCGGAGCGGTTTTAGGTTGCAGAAAAGGGGGAATTCCGTCACACGGATTTGGGTACTCACCATTTTGGTGTGATTTGAGGTGAACCGGGGTAGATACCGGGTTTAAAATGTACGCTAATAGACGCTATTGGGAGGCAGATCGGAATGATGATGACCTATGGGTTGTTGAGATGGGAAAAATGGGGTTTTTCCGGATCCCGGGATCCGCAATTAAACGGATCATCAAACACGTTTAAAGCGTTTAATAAGATCCCTGACAGCGCCTGGTAGAAGGCATCTGACAGGTATAGGATCGACCAATATCATTGGTAATGGGAAAACCTTGCCCTTAAATACCCGGATTTCGGTGTTATCTGACACACATCCACTTCATATAAAAAAAACTACATCCCGTATTCGGATTCCCGGAAATGCCGGAAGGTTTACAGGCTTTTACTTTGAGTTTCTTAAAAAAAACGAATTTGATCCGGAAATGGGAAAAACAATGTTTCGATAAAACGAAAAAAGGTTATGGGATTATACGACTGTGTCTAATAATACCTGTTGATTTCCATCATTGAACCAACCAACAACGGTAACTTGATTTTTCCCAGTGAATGCTCCATCAGAGTACATATGTGTAACACACCCAACTGCAACAGGATTCCCAGCCATATTACCAATTGTTGTATCAGTACCAACATGTGGCTCGGCTGTCGCTGCACCTGGGACAGTAATATTAACCCCGAGGAGGCTGCCTGCATCCTGACCCCCCATATTCCTAACAGCGATGTCAGATGAACTAATCTTCTGAACAGTCATAGCAACGATTTTGGTCTTGCTGATATTTCCTGCCATACCGAACACGAACGCAGCGATAACCGCTGCAAGGATCACCGTGATTGCGACCATCAAGATCACACCAATGACCGGTGATACTGCTTCTTCATTCTTTTTTGTAAAAGCCATAAATCAAACACCCTGACTACATGCCCAATTCTGGGCATGACAATGTATACTGATTCATACCAGTTGTGAGTATATATTAATTTTGTTTGAATTAAAAGCAATTTTTGGAACATTAAATGAATTTCACTTAAAAATAATGAAGGAACTGGTATGAAGTTCCGGAAATGTGTGATCCAGGGAAAAGATCGTGTCGGCATATAGATATCCATCCATTACGGCAGAGCCTCCCCATCACGTTTTTTTTAAAATACCGGATCGCATACTATATTTCCTTAAGCAGACAGAACAACCATGTGACAGCTCATGACGGGAAAAAAGGAAACTGACATCTCGTGGCGTCATACATCTGTAGTTGTACGGGCGGATATCTTTTCAAAGGCGCACGAACAGGGCATCGATATCTCCAATGTGTGCAACATGGCACTTGCTGAGCTGCTGGGTGTGGATTACCGCACGCAGCATCTTGATAACGTGCCGGTAACCCGGCCCGTGATCATTGCACAGAACGCTCCGCCCGCAGAGGAGAAGGAGCTCGCACAGGTTGTTCATCCTGCGGCCCATTCCCCGGTCATCAATGCCGATGACCCCGCCGCCAGCCTGACCGTGAGGAGCGCAAAACAGCAGCCAAAAATCAGGCCCGCCCCAAAAGAACCGGAACCGGTGACTGCTCCGCCAGAAAAAGAAGAAGTCGCGGTCCTGTCACCGGCAGCACACGCAACTGCAGGCAAGGTCAAAAAACCCGCAGCCGGAAAGGCGCATAAAGATGACGTGCTGAAAAAATTTGTCAGCACAAAGATTGCCCGCAGTGATGCGGATGATGCAGTGTGCACAAAAGATGACATGTACCAGGCATTTGCCCGGTTCTGCAGGGAGCACAAAATCGCACAGGTGCCGGATCAAAAATCTTTTTCCATTGCCTTAAAAAACAAATTCGCCTTCTTTGACAAGACGATAAACGGCACTCCCGGCTGGGTGAATGTCCGGTTGAAATAACTTTTGTATCAATTCAACTTTTAGATACGATTCAATAATTTTCCAAAATTGTTTCGCGATATGCGGTTGACGTCAATCTATAATTCTTTCATTGTTCTCTCAAATAAAATTGTAATGGGGCACCCAAAAGATTAAATATTATAGATATCTAATAGATATCTAATGAAAAAAGTTCCATTCAATGTAGCAACAGAGTTGATAGTAAACAACATCTGTGGATTCTACATAAGAGAAGTCAAACCCTTCGGAACCAGCGCGAAAGTGATAGTGTAAACAAGTTGCTGTAAATTCAAAAACGCCCTGATCTCTAATTCAAAACAACAACTGGAGATCAGAGCAATGCAACTAAGCGACTTTATCCAAGATTATCTTGGCGATAAGGATGAGGGTCTGAAAGCACTTA
>JAUSBW010000226.1 GCA_030651815.1 Methanoregula sp. | reverse complement strand
GAGTGGAATGAAAGACAGGTATGGACGTGAGGAAGGAGTCTCGGAAGTTGTTGGCAATATGCTGATGGTCGCACTGGTCATCGTCCTGCTCTCGGTCTTCTCGGCTGCGCTCTACACGTTCCTGCCCGCAGATCGTGATCCCAGCATATCAGTCATGCTCACCAATGACCGGCAGGATATCACGCTCTGGCACAAGGGAGGAGACTGGGTAAAAGGAGAAGACCTGACCGTGATTGTCGGCAACGATACCGTGCGGAAAACTTTTTCCGGAAAATCCGGAAGTCTCACCATTGTCCCCACAAAGCCGGTCTTTGATCTCGGTAGCAATATTACGGTGCGCATGCCGGACGGGCTTGAGGGGAACGAGACTGTGAAACTGGTGACGCCCAGAGCGGTTCTTGTGAACCTGAAGGTGAACCGATGAAGGACGATGCTGTTGCCCCGGTTGTTGCAGCCATGCTCATCCTTGCGGTTGTCGTGACCTTCTTTGCTGCATGGAACGCGTATTTTGTGCCGTCCATGAAAGCCCAGTCTGAGGTAGGTCACCTGAAGGAGGTCGAAACCGCATTTTCCCATTTTTCATCTGATATCGAAGCTGCCGCTTCCCTAAAACGTGATCTGACATTCAGCAGGGCACTCCCGCTTGGCGGGGGTGCGATGGCTTTTGACTCCCTCACCTCGGCCGGGACGCTCCGCGTGAGCGAGGAACCAAAACTGCTGTATACGGTCACGGTTACCGATGCCACGGGGGATCATGAGATCGCAGGAAGGCTGGTGAACTTCTCGTACCAGCCGGTCAGCAATTTCTGGGTGGACCAGGGATATGTCTGGCACTACGGGTACGTTGATGTAACGAAGGGTGCATCCGGTGAGGGCGCAGCGCTGTCGACGCCATTATCTTATCCCACGATCGATGGCGTCAATAAATCCGGCACGATTCGGAAGTTTGCTGAGTCGCTCATTTCAATTGATTCACGCCCGTGGTATAATTCATCGGCCAATTGTTCGCATATCACCCTTTCGGCAGTAACGTTCCATCAGGAACCCGGTGCAACAACCGTCAATGGCAACGGCATCGGTACCCTTGCCCTTGCAGCAACCGTGAACGAGATCGGGTACGGTGTACCCGAAACAACGAGTCCGGATGCCTTTGTGATCCGGGTCAGCAGGTCGGTTCCCGAACCATTCTCGCTTGGTCTCTACAACCGGTGTAACCAGAGTTTTGCAAACCTGAATGCAACTTATCCCCATAATATTGAGCATACCTTCCCGACTACCGCGCTGTATAATGAAACTGCTATCCGGCCGATAGCCGGCAGGCTGCCTTTCGATATCACCTGCCGGCATGTTGCGATCAATGTATCGGTACATTGATTTTCATCATCGTTTTACGACGGTATTTTTAGGATCATTTCATATCCGCATTCCGGCAGCGTTTTTCCTGCATAGATGACCCGTAATCTGTAGATGAATTATCTGCTTCTGGAAGGGCATTAGGAGCGGTTATCTGGCATCGTTTCCACACCCGCTTTTGCAAACGGGGAACATTTTGAACGATTTTTCCACAAGACTTCAATCCGGGCAGTTTACGAGGTTTTCCGGATCGGCTAGAACGGAAACCATGGTCAAAATGGAGAGATTGAGGATGAGAGTATCTGACCATCAGGATAGATCCCCGTTTGAGATGAAACCGATGGTTTCTTCGAATTGATAGACACGGGCTATAAAATCACTGAGTGCACGAGAAAAACTTAATCGCGGTTCTTTCAGATGACAGTCCCGACCATCAGGACAGATACTGGCGCGATAAAAACTCATCAGGAAATACACAATCAACTGTGAATTATCTCTCCTTTTTATTTTGAAGTTATATTTTTAAAAAAATCAATTACTATGTCTTTTGTGTCATAGGTGACACCGTCAATCTGGAATCCTGTGCTTACGTTTTCAGAAAGGAATATTGAATTCTCACCAAGGATAGATTTCATCAGGGAATCAATGATGTTCGGGGTTATTACTGCCAGATAAATTATGCCGATTAATATAAGGATGCCTAGAAAAAAAGCGATTGTGCTGCCTTCAATGTGTTTTGTTTTTGGACGATCCAACCAATCCCTCTGATCCGGGGGCAAGTCTTTCTGTCGGATCTTTTTCATGAGTTTCCCCTCTTTTAATATTGTATATAATGTCCAGGATAATATCTCCTATTTTGTTCTAATTATTTGGTCGTGTCACACAATCAGCTAAGATCTCATTGATAGCAAAGATACCTAAGCGTTCAAAGATATCAATCTTATCGAAAATGGATTACGGTAAACCCAACAACAAAACCGGTTACGTAGCCGCCGCGGGGGCGGGGTGGTCTTCAGTCCCCTCACTTCCGCGGGGACAATCCGGGTACGGGGCGAGCTGTACCAGCTGTACAATATAACGATAAATATAACGATAACCGATGATTCCATCACGGACGGGCGGCTTGTGAACTTCTCGTACCAGCCGGTCGGCGACTTCTGGCTCGACCAGGGGTATGCCTGGCACTATGGGTACGTGAACGTGACTAAGGGCACCTCACCTTCCGGCGCGGACGGAGCAGCACTCTCGACCCCCCTGTCCTATGCCACGATGAACGATGTGAAGAATTCTGGCACCATCAGGAAGTTTGCCGCATCGCTTATCGATGCTGACTCGCGCCTGTGGTATAACTCCTCAGCCAATGTATCGCACATCACGCTCTCGTCCGTCACGTTCCGGCCGGAGCCAGGGGCAACGTACGTGAGTGGCAACGGTATCGGCACCTTTGCCCTTGCAGCAACCGTGAACGAGACCACGTATGGCATTCCGGAGACGGCAAGCCCCGGCGCGATCACCGTGTATGTGAACCGGGTGGCTCCCGACTCGTTCCCGCTTGGTCTCTACAACCGGTGTAACCAGAGTTTTGCAAACCTGAATGCAACTTATCCCTATAATATTGAGCATACGTTCGCTTCGGAACCCGAATACGAGATGACCCGGCTCGCGCCCAAGCTCGGCAGCCTCCCGTTTGCCGTCTCGTATCGCAATGTTGCGGTGAACGTATCGGTACAATGACAGGGGAAAGATACCCGGGATCCCCGGATCCAGACCCCCCACCGGTTCCGCAGGCGGGTTGTTTTCGCCAACTCAAAATTGATCCAGATCGCCAATCCGAAATTGATCCACCCTATATAACTCAAAAGCCGTTGGAACAGATAAACCTCACGCCACTTATCGTCTCCTGAAACTCACGCCATTCATGTTAATAATGGCA
>JAUSBW010000225.1 GCA_030651815.1 Methanoregula sp. | reverse complement strand
AGACTGCATCCCGGTCGATTCCAAAATAGTGATGAATAAGGATATTTCTCATTCCGATAATTTCTGACCATGGGATGTCCGGATGTGCCATACGGAATTCCGGTGAAATCCCGCGGACTGCTTCTCCCAGGATCTGGAGATGATGGATCACCCAGACCTGGGCCATCTCATCCTGGTAAAAAAAATCCAGTCCCCGGTCTGAAACTTTTCCGATCCTCTCAATCGCCTCGATGATATCTTGTATCCGCTCACGATCATCTCTCATAATGCACGGGCTTCACTCAACACACGGGCACGTATCCGCTCCCGGAGTCCCGCTTCGGTCACGACATCAACCGGATGATCAAGCAGCTCTGAAAGATCCATTGCCAGTCCTCCGACATCCAGAAGGCTCCGGTCAGGATCCAGATCAATCAAGAGATCGATATCGCTGTCCGGCCGGGCTTCATTTCGTGCCACAGATCCAAAGATCCGGACATTTCTCGCACCTCTCCGCTGTGCAAGGGAGAGGATCTCGGGCCGCTTCCGGATGATGATGTCATAGATATCAGTATCTGTTTCCATTTTCCTGTACCTGGATTGGTGTCCTGTCCAAAAAACTTGTTCATGAGATGAAATGTTTGGCAATGGTCCTGGCACTGATAGAGCGGTATTCGTTACGGGTCCCATTTCCGAGGGGGCATTCAGGCAGTGTCATGCCATTGAACAACCGGTCGATGACCCAATAAAAAGAGATCTCCCTCACCCACAGTATTCCGGGCCCGATTTAGCCTCCGATTTTCTATTTCCTGCTCCGACTCTTCTAATAAATGCCCGTAAAACGCCCGGATTGGATCGCCCCCGGAAAATCCTGAAATATATGCCCCGTTTGTTGGGATAACGGTGGAAACGATGTCAGAAAAGGTCTTAAAATACCGTTCCGGCAGGGCATTGTTTTCGCCAACTCAAAATTGATCCAGATCGCCAATCCGAAATTGATCCACCCTATATAACTCAAAAGCCGTTGGAACAGATAAACCTCACGCCACTTATCGTCTCCTGAAACTCACGCCATTCATGTTAATAATGGCA
>JAUSBW010000203.1 GCA_030651815.1 Methanoregula sp. | reverse complement strand
TAACATGCGTTGAGGAACAATAAGTGCAAGCATCCCATCTGGAGTGAGTAATTTGATCAGATCATTAATTGACTCATTCTCCTTTTTTGAAGGTTTTCGGGCGAGAAATGGGAAATAATTCCCAATGATTCTATCGCAGGGTGCGATATTTTCTCGTACTATAATCTCATGTAATACTGCTAAATTTTCTTTTGTAGGTGACAGGCGAACCTGGGAGAGGGGAACATTGTGAATTGCCATATTGAGCAGACAAATCGTAGATTCAACCGAACCTTGTGAAAAACCAAAATACTGTATACTTTGATCTTCTTTTTTCGTATCCATCATCTTTGCACATTCGATTAGGTTCGATCCGTCCCTGCAATCAAAGTCACAAACTTTCATCCCAGGTTCCGGATCAATGAAGCCTGCAATCAACTGTGCAACATAGGGAGGATTGAGATTGAATCCATATTTTTTATTGAGCGAGGAATCCGTTCTGATATTGTAATCAGCAATTTCTCCATAAATGGTGTCTGAATCAAACGGTATGTTTGAAAATGTTTTTACGATTTTATTGTTTATCTGTTGTTTATCGTTCAGAGGTGAGGAGGTAAAATCCGGAGAAACAGGGATGTTTTCTTTTATCCGGGGATAGCGTTCAGCCAGTTGTTCAAAAGCCAGATTCAGTCTCTCACCCGTTTGCACGGAATGATCTAATGCACCTTTGAGAAGCTCGCTCCATGCGATATACATCGAGGACGATGGTTCGGAGGTAGCGAGTTTTTGTTTAAGGAGCAGGATTTTGAGGATATATACAATTATTTCATTTTCCTTGAGTCCCGCTATCTTAAGGAGACGATTGGTTTTTTGAATCGCTTTGGTCCACTCTTTGAAAATATCCGTCATTCTGCTGGCTCACTCCCGATGTTCTGCAAAATCCCGGTGGCAATGCGTGAGAGTGCGTCCCGCTCCCGGTTCAATTCCAATTCATACTGATAGAGATGTTCAAACCATTTGTAAACGGATTGGCACGCTGCATCATGCGGCAAGGGGATTTCGAATAATTTCAGATTGCTATCAGTAATTCTGGCAAATTGCGTAGACCCTGTTCTGTGTTTTTCGAATTCTTTCTGGCCTTTTACGGAGTTCAGATATGCGGCCACATACGCTGCAGGAACATCCGGGTTCAGAGTGATTTCCACAAGATTTTCACTGAGCAAACAGGAATCTGCCCGTTCACCGGCAACGGCACATTTGAACGGAGGTCCGTGAGTGGCAATTACAAGAATATTTTTTCTGGCAGGATCTGGCGATGCTTCTGGCGCATTACTTATCTGATTTTCCAAACCGGATTTTTTTTCTTTAATTGTACCAACCAGACGCACATCCAGATCTTCAATCTTAATAATATTCTTCGGGGTATTCGACCCGTGAAGTTCTTTCATCTGGTAGGAATAGATTCCACGTTTCAATGATTTTCCCCAGTTATCTGCTGCAAGATTTTCCAGAGTGACTTTGGGATTAGGTATTTCATGTTGAGTCACTATAAGAGTAGATGTGTGGTTTCTGATTGGTTCAACAGAAGAGCGCTTTTCATTTTTTCGCATAATGTCCTACACTAACTTATCTGTTTAAAATAAAAAAGTTTTCTACAAAAAAATATTTTTGTAGACTTCTACAAAAAGTTTTTATTATAGCCATCCATACACTTGATAGCCAGCGATTGGTGTGAAAAGGTGAAAAAATGGACCTAATGAAGGAAGAATTGACGAAGACAAATAACTTGCAGGTGCTGTATGATGCACTGGATCATGAGGATGAGGAGATCCGTGAGATTGCCGCCAGACGGGTTGGATTTTCACGGGATCCAACAGGAGTGTCGGTATTAATCAACCACTTAACCGAGCCGAATCAAAATGTTCGATCCGAAATAATCCGCGCCTTAGATCGATTAGGCGCTCCCGCTGAGATAGCACTCCTTAGCGTACTCAACAAAGATCCTAATCCAGCACTATACGCATCTGCTGTTGAAGCACTCAGACATTTCGGGACCAAGGTCGCAATTGAGGCCCTCTGCAATGCGGTGAAAAGTGATGATCCTCGTGTGCGCCGTGCTGCAATCGTTTCCCTGGAAAAAATTGGCATGGTAAATCAAGAAATTGAAAATGTGTTGATTAAATGCCTGGGAGATTCTGAGAGTGAGGTCGTACAGACTTCCATTCGAGCGATTGGGACATTGGGATGTGACAGAGCAGTACCCTGTTTGCTCGAATTTATCAATAATTCTGATGAGGGAGTACGGTATAGTTCAATATTTGCACTCGGCATACTGCGGAATACGCACGCCGTGATTCCCTTAATCAAATTAATGCAATCCACTGACGATTATCATTTTCAAATACAGATCGTCAATGCTCTGGCGTATATTAAGGATCCCCTTGCGACTGAACCACTTATTGAGATGCTTGTCGAAGAAGTCAACAATCCAATGGGAAGATCTCGGGGGCTGTACCGTAAATCGTCTCAAATTCAGCATTGTTTAGCAGCAATTGGAGAACCAGTCGTACAACCTTTGATTGATTTGATCCAGAGGAAATCCGCAAAAATGCTCAAATCCGATATTCAGGAGATGCGTTCATGCCGGTACAATCCAATTTTCTCGGATATCCGGCTTGTGTTTGCAGACATCAGGGGTTCCGCTGTCGTGGCGGCGCTGATTGATCTCCTGGAAAACGACAATTGGGTTTCAAGGTCATGGGCTTGTACGACCTTGGGAGATATCTCACATCAAATGGCAATCACGCCCCTTATCTCCATCGTGATAAAAGATCCCTCAAGGGATGTTCGAGTGGAGGCGGGGAGAGCACTCCAGAATTACCCGGCTGGTGATGTTTTTGATTCCCTTTTGAGAGAAATTAAGAAGAGTGAGGCACCGGATCTCGATGAGGCGAAGTGGGTTATCGAATGTATAGTTAAGAATAGCATAGGAAAATTAAGCGAGAGACTGTTCTGTGAGGATACTGTGAACAGATCTTCAACAGAATCGATGTACCGAAACGTGATAGCCTGTTCAGCTGCGATATCCGAAAACGAAGATTTGGATAATTCGTTTTATGGGAGGAGAACGGGGATACGAAGGATGAGGAGATGCCGGTTTCCGGCATGATAATTTTTTAAAGTTGTGAGTACATTCTGACAGGTGAGAGAAACGATGACAGGTAATTTCAAAAAATTGATTGAGTCTGTACAAGGTGATATTATCTTGACAGATGCGCTGTATCAGTGGGCGAATACCCCAACAGGAACTACGGCAACGGATAATGGGAAGATCCCTAAGCATGGACTAATTTTGAAAAATCTTATTGTCCGGTATGGTAAAGAGCGTGCAGATACATGTTTCAAAAACTTCGTAAAAATTGTTGAAGATGCAGGTTTTACCTTCGAATCCGGGTATCATGATGCTACATTGCTTGTCAATGAGTACCTTAACCTCAATCCGGTTTTGAAACTCCAAACGTTATACATGCTCGCATCTGCACCAGCAAAAGATCAGCATATAGTTTATATCTATGCCAAATTCAAGGATCAGTGGTTTCAACATTCATTGGGTAGTTATTATGATGATAACAGAGAGAATAGTAAAAAAACTTTTAAGAAATTTAGTGGGATCCTCAAAATAATGTTTGATAGCGAACCTGAACCCAATCGGGAAGATATCACACGCGCTCTGATTGAACTTGGATTCATCAACGAACTTGAATGGATCACTTCATCTAATAACGAATTCCGGCCATACATTTTTTCATCATACCTTGAAGACATTGCGAAAAATATTGACAGATACGTCAACATCAAGGGTGCGATTTAAGTAATTAGGAGAACGGGATTATAACAAATGAGGAGATAAAATGGTAAAAACTAATGTCAAAATAGTTCGTGATTTTCACAAAATATCTGATAGGGTGCCAAAGGGGAAAAAAGACCCTCAAGTGATACCCACGAGTAAACCCGAAGGTCGTGAATACGAAATAAAAGAGGATTCTATTCACCAATTTAGCATTGGACAAATAATTACTGAATCCGAATATAATTCTGTGAAAGACGATTATGATATTCGAATGAAAGACTGGGATGGTCATAGCGAACATCTTGCAGGAGCTAAAAAAGTCTTCTACATATCCGGACGGAAACGAGAATTAATCAAAGATTTTTTAGTCAAAAGAAAGTACAATGTGAAAGAGCTAGAGCATCTTTATCATGTAACTGGAAAAATCGCATGGATGGCTATGTCAGATGAAATTCAAGAAATGAAAAATGTGAAATTTATATACATTCATGTTGTTGGCGAATCAGGTTACGATCTTGCGGCTAGAACATTGAAATTGGCCTGATTATCATTTTTATACCTGATGATAAAGTCAGAGGGGGGGGGAAATTTATGGACCCTTGCCCTCCCGCTCTTTTTTGAGGTCCTGCAGGAATGCAATGAGTTCATCGGGATTTTCAAAGACATCCCGTTTCATCCGTTCCATCTTGGTCAAACTATCGCCGGTCAAGGAACGCCCGCACTTATAACAGAATTGGGCCATCGGTACATTGATTACAGAACAGTCCTGGCATTGAACTGGCTTCATGCTCGGACCTTTAGGCCGACCAACCGGCTTCTCATTTTCCAGCAATTATGCATAAATCAATAACGCACAAACCCGTATCTTTAAAAACAGGATTTTAAAACGGGAGTACCTGCCCAATGGACAATCTCACTGCACTTATCCGGCACGGCGAAAGCGAGAATGTGGAATTCAAAGAGCAGTGGAACGACCACGGCCTTGAAGCGCTTGCCTCATTTGTCAATACCAAGGGCGGGATCCTCATTATCGGAGTAAGGGATAATGGAACGGTCATCGGCTGGACCGGGGATGACCGGGCACAGCAGACCATTATCAACCAGATTGTCGAAATTCTCCGGGTCCAGCCATCGGTCTCTGTCCAGCAGGAAAAGAAAAAATCCGTGCTTGTGATCGAAGTCAGGCCCGGCACCACTCTTGCCACATGCCGGGGCAGATATTTTCAGCGCATAGGCAACACAACCCGCGAGATCCCGGCAGAGCAGCTTGGGCGTTACTTCATCGCAAAACTTGGTGTTCAGTGGGACAGCATTGCTGACAACTATACCCTTGAGCAGATCGACCCCGCAGCGATCAAGCGCTTTTACGAACTTGCAAAAAACCGGCTCCCGTTTGCCCGCGATGATGAATCTGTCGACAACCTCCTGCAAAAACTGGAATTAATCCGTGACGGAAAAATCACCCGTGGTGCGATCCTGCTGTTTGGGAAAAATCCACAAGCTTCATTCACTTCTGCCCAGATACACATGGGCCGGTTCAGAGATGCCATTACTATCATCGATGACAAAATACTGAAAGGCAATCTCTTCTCGCAGGTAGATGCAGCGGTACAACTGTTCCAGCAATATATGCAGGTCCGGTATGAATTCAATGAAAAGCCGGCCAAAACGGAGCCGCTGTCTGCAATGCAACGAACCGAGATTTGGGATTACCCGATCAAAGCCTTGCGTGAAGCGGTGATCAATGCACTTATCCACCGGGATTATTTCCAGACCGGTTCCGAGATCCAGATCCGCGTCTACGATGACCGCGTGGTGATCACGAACCCCGGTGGGCTTACGGGAGGGATGACTGTCGATGAACTCCGGCAGGAGGGACATCGTTCATTGCCGCGAAATACACTGCTTGCCCAGGTCTTTTATTACGGGGAATTACTGGAGAAGTGGGGCACGGGAACGAGCCGCATGATTACCCTTTGCCAGAACCACGGGATACCCGAACCAGAGTTTTCTGCACATCCGGATTGGTTCAGTGTAACATTCGCCAAAGAGTTCTTCACGGATGAGCGACTTCTCGCAATGGGACTTTCTGACCGGCAGGTTCAGGCCGTGCGGTATGTCAGGGAACACGGGGCAATCACCAATAAGGAGTACCGGGAACTTACCGGCATGAGTCCTCGTGCTGCCCTCAGGGAGCTGACGGATCTCTGTACACGAGAAGTTTTAGTAAAACAGGGCACTACCGGAAGAAGTACCGTATATCACCTTAAAAAATGAAACCCGTCAAACACGCCACGAACCCGTCTTAATCCCGTCAAACACGCCACGAACCCGTCTTAATCCCGCCAAACACGCCATTACCCCAACATTGTTCCGACAATCCCGACATTTCCCTGCAGTTGTCATATTCCCCCATTTTTTAAAAATCTCCGTCGAAGTGCACTACCTTTAATAATCTTTAAAAAATCCCCTCCCCGGAAAAACGACCCTCATATTCGCATTCCGGCAGCCTTTTCGGGGTCCGGATGGGGTAAAATAAGTAGCAAAAACAGACCTGAAAAAAAGGGCCTTGACAGTAATCCAGTGACATGCATTCCTGCCGTATTTTGACAATCAGAACGATATTTGAGCGTATTTTCCACAGGAACAAGAAAGGGGGGATTTTAGGGGTTTTTTCGGATAGGGGTATGGCAAACGGAGCCTGAAATGGACTTATTTGCTCTCATGATCCAGACCCCCCCCGGGTTCTGGGGTCTCCAACGAGGGGGGAGAATCGTTTCTCTTAAACACCAAGCCCCATAATAACCTCCGCCAGCAACTGAACGGGGGGAGATATACTCTACCCGGTTACGAAATATTTCCGAAAAAAGGATATTTCTTTGATTTTTCAAACCGGCTGGGCATTCATATTCGCCGGAATCAACCGCCGGAGAATCAGTTCCGGTACCTGTTTTGAGGTTCTGACTGTCATGTCAAAGAGGGCATTATTCCCCGAAGCCCCGAGATACTTCAACGTGATCTGAAAATCCGTATCAATCAGGGGGATACCCAGTGCAGAGATCCGTGCGAAGTGCGGGCTGATAACCCGCTCCTGGCCAACCATCAGTTCTTCCTTGTTACCGTCAACGGAAGTGTCCACGCTGTCACCCATGACCATAACGATGATCTTACTGTTCCCGATCGTTACCAGTTCACTGTCAGGCAGCGAGACCCGGTAGCTGGTGCTGTACGGAAAGGAAGTCCCGGTCTGTGATTCGATTACCGCGATCGTCAAAGTGACTACGGCAATGACGGATATAACCACGATCAGGCCCAGGCATCCCACCAGGACCTTTGTCATGGTGCTCCACCCCTTCGTGCTCTCTTGCTCAGTGTTTACAGGAATATTCGACATGATTATCTCCTAGTGTACAGGAGAAGAAGAACTATTTACGGGTTTTGGATGATTGACAACTTCCAATGCGTTTGTGCTTATTTTAAGAACCCGGCATTTGCCATAAAGTCCATAATATCCTGCACCCCATTGTTATAGGATTTTAAATGCGCATACCCATACAGTCAGTCACACCGGAAACCGGGCACGCGGAAATCTGCGGCTTTGTCCATGAGGTCAGAGACCTCGGCGGCCTTGCCTTCTTTTTGATCCGCGACCGGACCGGCATCCTACAGGTGACCATTCCCAAGAAGAAAGTAAGTGAAGCGGTCCTTGCCGCAGCAAAAGCCGTCTCCCGTGAATCCGTGGTGCGAATCAGCGGACCGATCAAGGCGGTTGAGAAAGCACCGGGCGGGCGCGAGCTCGTGCCGGAGACGTTTGAGATCATCAGCCTCGCCGAATCTCCGCTGCCGCTCGATGTGTCGGAAAAAGTATCCGCAGAACTCGACACCCGGCTCGATGCCCGGTTTCTTGATGTGCGGAGACCCCGTGTAGCCGCAGTCTTTGCAATCCGCAGCGCCGCGATGCATGCGATCAATAATTATTTGCACCACGAAGGGTTCCTCTCGATTACCACCCCCAAGATCGTAGCCGCTGCAACCGAAGGCGGGACCGAACTCTTCCCGATCGCGTACTTCGATAAGGAAGCGTATCTCAACCAGAGCCCGCAGCTCTTCAAGCAGATGATGATGGCAGCCGGCTGCGAGAAGGTATACGAGATCGGACCAATCTTCCGGGCAGAGGAGCACAATACCACCAAGCACCTCAACGAGGCAACGAGTATCGATATCGAAGTCTCGTATGCGGATCACACCGAAGTGATGCGCATCTTAGAAGAGGTTATTGTAAAAACGTACGAGTACGTGGACAAGACCTGCTCTTCTCATCTTGCAAACATGGAGATTACAGACTTTGCAGTGCCCAAGGGCCCGTTCCCCCGGCTTCCCTACAGTGAAGCGATCAAGATTGCCAAAAAGAAGATCGAAGATCCGATCAAGTATGGCGACGACATCGGCAGTGCAGCCGAGCGGGCGATCGGTGCCGAGATGGGGGGCCACTACTTTATCGTGGACTGGCCCACCGAGATCCGGCCGTATTACGCGATGCCGTACGAGAACGATCCCACAATCTGCAAGGCGTTCGATCTGATGCACCCGAGGATGGAACTCGCGAGCGGTGCACAGCGTGTCCATAACCACGACCAGCTCGTGCAGCAGATCGCAAAGAAGGGTCTCAACCCCGAGAGCTTCGACTTCTATCTCCGCCCGTTCCGGTACGGCATGCCACCCCACGCAGGCTGGGGACTGGGCGCAGATCGTCTCATCATGACGATGCTTAACTTATCCAATGTTCGCGAGGCGGTCCTCTTCCCCCGCGATATGCACAGGCTAGTACCCTGATACCCTGACCACATACTTTTTTTGCATCCGGGTCAAAAGGGAGTACAAAAAACAAAGAGATGCGGACCAGTTATGGCAAAGGAATATTTCATCAACAAAGTGCTGGCAACAACCGTGGTGGGCAGCTACCCGGTGGTCAAAGGCGGGGGCTTAAAAAGCCTCTTTGATCCGCTCCACTCCGCAGTCGAGACTGCGGTTGCCGACCAGATTAATGCCGGCATCGATATCATCTCGGACGGGCAGGTGCGAGGCGACATGATCGGGGCATTCACCGCAAAACTGCCCGGCATCCGGGAGCAGCAGGTGATCGGCAAAGTGCAGCCGGCCGGTGGACCGATAACTGTGGCAGACACAAAATATGCCGTGTCAAAAGCCCCAAAAGTAAAGGGGATCATCACCGGGCCCTCCACGCTCGCCCATGGCCTGCACATCAGCACCCCGATGTACCGGAACAAGGAGGAGCTCGCACTCGATCTTGCCTCAACCCTCATTGTCGAAGCCCGCAGTCTTGAAGCAGCAGGAGTCACACTGCTCCAGATCGATGAACCGATCTTCTCGACCGGCATTGCGGACTTAAACGTGGGCAAACAGGCGATCGAGGCGATCACCTCCTCGATCCATATCCCGACCTGCATGCATGTCTGCGGAACCCTGGGAAATGTGCTCGACGAGATCCTGAAGTTCAACGTGAACGTGCTCGACTTTGAGTTTGCCAACAACACGGCAAACATCGACCTCCTCTCCCGGCGGGACCTGGGCGGGCGGATGATCGGATTCGGCTGCGTGGACTCATCGATCGACCGCGTTGAAACGGTTCCCGAGATCCGGAAGCGGATCGAAAAAGGCGTGGAGATCTTCGGGCCAAAGACGATGCTCATCGATCCAGACTGCGGTATGCGGATGCGGAGCCGGGAGTCGGCCTACTGGAAACTCAAGAACATGTGCGATGCCGCAAAGGAAGTGAGGATCGCGCTCTAGATTTTTTTTATTTTTTATAATTGGAAAGGCTCAGCAAATAAGTTCCCTTTTCATTTGGAGGATTTCGGCTCCGCAAATGGGTACCCTCACATGGCCATTTCCGGCTCAGTAAATAGGTCCCACAAAGTCATCGTCCCTTTGGTAGAGCGTGATGGAACTAACACCGGAAGAACAAGAAAGAAAATACTATATCCTGCCAACTGGAACTTGTGATTAAAAAGAGAGGTCAGGATATGACTGAAGCATACCGCAGAGTCTACCAGTTTAAGATTACCATAAAAGGGATCAAGCCGCCGATCTGGAGGAGGATCCAGGTTCCGGAAACGTATACGTTTTGGGAATTGAATAGTGCAATTCAGGACGCAATAGGGTGGACCGGGGGTCACCTGTATGAGTTTACATGCTTAAATCCTAAGAACGGGATCAACGATACGATCAGCATGCCGGATGGTGAGTTTGACCGGCCGGTAAAAGACGGCTGTAAGAAAAAGATTGCTGCATATTTTTCTCTGAAGAACAAAAAAGCCGCGTATGTGTACGATTTCGGAGATTACTGGGAAAATACAGTTGCTCTGGAAAAGATATTGCCCGCAGATCCCAAAACGAATTATCCGTGCTGCATTGCCGGGAAACGCAATGGCCCTCCTGATGATGTGGGTGGGGTTTTCGGATACGAAGAGTTCGTTTCGATCATGAAAGATCCCCAACACGAGGAGCATGAAGAGATGGTCGAATGGTACGGTGACATCTATGATCCAGAAGAATTTGATTGCACACAGGTTGTATTCAATGATCCCGATATGTTTCTCTTCCTGATGGACGGGTGACTCTTGCTGGTGCTGCCGGGTAAATGTGGTGCGGACAAAAACCTGCCATTTCCCGCTACGGCACTTTATTCCGCTAAAAAACCGCTGCTGAATACGTCGGTCTCTGATCGATGCAAAAGGCTATCTAAACGTTCCGGTAAATGTGATCTGTATGAAATGCTGGCGCGATCTTTTACACGAGTGCAGCGGGAATGACTGCCCGATGTGGATGGAAGAGTTTGATCTCACAGATGTACCGAATGAGAAGGCGATGGGGCTTAGCGGCAGCAAATGTGCGCTGGCAATCAACGAGAAGTTATGCGTGTTCCAGTCGATGCTGGACATTGCCGAATCACTGGTAAATCCTGACATAATAAGCGATGATGATTTATTCCGCCAGTTGGCTGAATTTACCCTGGACCCGTCACGAAAGGGTCCTGCCCGCACCCTGGGGACGGCAAAGGCGGTTCCCGCAGCAAAAAAACAAAAAAAGCAGACGCGGGCCTGATTAAAAGACCAATCTGGAAAATTGCCATGAGAGGAAAATCGTGGAACACACGATTCTGATCCAAAATGGCTGAAGAAGGCGGATTCCGGGCAGAAATTCCGGCACTTTCAGGCTGCCTCTCGCAGGTATAGACCATCAAGGAGACAATTTTTATTTTTTTATTACACTACCCTCGATGTGGTCGAGGCTTCAATTCCCCTGTCGGTAATGATAAATGGCAGCAGCCGCTGGGGTGCAGCTGCATCCTTGATTTTATGCACAGCGAGCGTACGCTCGATCTCAGCCTGGTGAATATCGGTCTTGAACTCGATCACAAGATCTGCCGCCCGCATAATCCTTGTCATCTCCATGGGCGTGTGGATACCGGTATACACGATAAACAGCATATTCGCCCCGCAATTCCTCATCTCTTCGCGGGTTTTTTTCAAAAATTTGAGGGCTTCATCAATACCGTACTTGATTATGATCGTTGATAGCGAGTCCACAACGATCCTGCCACCCGCCATCTGGGGGATGTACATCTCGGGATGGAGATCGGTTGCATCGATCATCCCCACTTCGATATCCCCCTCGTTTATCAGGTACGTGCCCTCTTCTCCCCCTTCTGCCTGCCAGAACTGCTTTGCCGAAAGATCAACACCGGCAACCGGAGTCCCGTAGATCATAATGAGGGCACCCTCAGGAAAACCACCGTCTAAGAGCAGGTTGAGCCCCACAATACCGGTGGTCCGCTTCCTGACCTTACCGCTGACGGGAGTATTCTGAATATAGCTTTTTACGTCCATCGGGAATGCACTGGCTAATATTATTTACAGCCTGCTTAAAAGGTTTTTGTGAGATCGGACTGTTTTGTCGCAGAATCTCCCGCTAAATGACATTACGAGCCAGATCCTCCGAACTTTTCCCGGAGCTCCCTGCGCAACAACTTCCAGCCATGGACACGAGGCAGCGAATCCATGATCACGAGTTTACGCGGGATCTTGTAACCGGCAAGATGATCCCGGCAGTATTCTTCGAGCTGGGATTCGGTCAGGGTCATTTTCGGTTTGAGCACAACAGCAGCAATCGGAACCTCACCTTTTCGCTCATCGGGAACACCGAATACAGCAACATCAGCGATTGCCGGGTGCTGGATGATCGTGTTCTCAACTTCTGTGGGGTAGATCTTCCAGCCTGACATGATGATCATGTCCTTTTTCCGGTCAGTGATATACAGGATGCCCTCCTCATCGAGATGCCCGATATCCCCGGTAAGGAACCAGCCGTCATCTAAGAATACCTCGGATGTCGCTTCCGGCATCTGCCAGTAGCCATGTGCAACGGAGGGACCACGGAGCGCAATCTCGCCGGTTTCTAAAACAGCCATCTCTGTCTCCGGGTTTTTGGCATCTACAATCTTCACTTCTGTCCACCCTGCTGCAACACCCACGCTCTGGTAATTTTTGGTCAGGTGCGGGTACCCGGGCAGCGTTGTCGTGCCTGAACCGATTACGATCGTTTCGGAGAGTCCGTACGAATTCGCAACCGGGATATGATACCGCTGGTCAAATGCTTCCCAGACTGCCGGGAGGAGCTGGCCACCTCCCGAGATGATCACACGGGCATGGGAGAGACGCTGTTCTGTGCCGGGCGGGGCGGTGTTGAGCGAGTGGATAACCGGCGGCATACCGGCCAGCACGGTGACCTTGTACTGCTCAGCAAGCGCAAGATACCGCTCGAGCTCGAAGCGTTCCATCATCACGTACGTGCCGCCTGCCCGGAGCATCGCAAGCCCCCACGAGAGCCCGACATGACCCATCGGGTAGATACCGAGATACACATCATCAGGGCACATACAGAGGGCTTCACGTTCGGCATCGAGTGCGGTCATCCAGTTGCCATGTGAGAGCATTGCCCCTTTGGGTTTGCCGGTTGTGCCGGCAGTGTACTGGATATGACAGAGATCATCCGGAGCACAGTTTGTAGCCCGCAGGGATGGTGGTGCGCGGGAAAACGATGCCCATGCTACAGAGCCCGTGCAGGATCCCGCTGTGCAGATGATATGCACAAGTGTCCCGGCTTGTGCCCTTATCGTCGCGACTACGGCTATACCCTGCGCATCGGTGATCACCGCTACGGCACCGGCATTATTGATCACATGCAGCAGTTCTTCGCCCCGGTTTACGATATTGGTCGGGACTGCCACAGCGCCGATCCGCCAGATGGCAAAATAACTGATGAGGTACTCGGGCGAGCTGTCAAGGCAGATGCAGACCCGGTCACCTTTTTTCACACCAAGATTCGCCAGCCCCTGTCCGATGCGGTTCATCTCGTCCCGTAGTTTCCCGTAACTGTACGTCTCGTTGCGTGTGGGGCAGATGAGTGCGGCTTTCGCTGCAGGAACGCTCTTTGCATCAAGCAGTGTGGTGACGTTGGACATGGCAGTGCCGGAGGATTTCTGGTGATAAAAATAAGACGTTGGGGTATTTAGGTGTGCATTATTCCGGATCAGGCAACGCGGTTCTCATAAGCGTAAGCCTTCTGACACAGTTGTCCCTTTTTTATATTTCCCCTTTTTTCCGCAAGAGTGTTGTCAATGCGGTGTACATAGAACGCTGCTTCATGAAGAAATGCAAAGGCAAGCTATTTCTGTAACAACTCCCGAATTATCTCTCCTGATAATTATGGATGAAGATAGCCAGAATCCACAAACATCGCCGAATTCTCAAAACGTCCAGAGCACAAGGAGAGATGCTCCACGGTACCACGGCAACCAGCGTCGCAATACCTATCGGGAACATGTCCCGCAGCCGACAGAGAAGCCGGCAGAAAAATCGCAGGAGTCAAAAGAACTCAGTCCGGATGATGAAGAGACCGAGCAGGACAGGAGCTCTGCCCCGTTCCGGCATTCCCGTGGAGGCGGTCGGGGTAAGCCGCCGAAACGGATCATAGAGGAATGGGCCAACGATATCTACTGCGAGTGATGGGACCGGGAATTCCGGATCTTTTTTTTGATTTTTTTGCGCGGATCATTTCCAGAGATCATTTCCCGGATTTTTTTTTAAATTATGATTCGTTTTTTTGCCGGTAAAAAAACCGGAGAACAACCGGCAAGAAAATTTGAATGCGGTCTTGAAATCTCCCTCATTTCCTGACCCCCCCTCATGGTCATTTCCCACTCAAAAAAAGGAGTTAACTGCGATGGCAAAAACCCCTAATCCGGGCATTTTGCGGGCTTTGATTTCTGGATCTCTTCAAAATGGGCTCCGTTTGGGTGTAAATAGACCCCTGTTCGATCGAAAACTCCTGGAGTATTTGCATGAACAGGGGGTCCGGAGTATGTCAGACAAAGCCAGGAACCGTGCAGTTTCCCTGTTCCGGGAGATACACTATTCTGAGCCCCATACGGGCTCCGATTGCCGTTTTCTTACACCCGTTTTCGGGTTTTTTGGAAGGGGTGTCCACCGCTATAGAAAATACTGTTTTAAATGGTTATTTTTCCAAAAGAACCTATTTATTCGCGATTTGACCCTGCAATTTATCGGGCTTCTGGCGGTCACTTTTTTTGACACATATTTCAGGTGGTTTTATGGCAGAAACGGTCTGCAAATACCCTTGGTTGCCCACTATTGCGATCACGTCGGAGAATTCGGGTTTTATAAGGTTTTTGAGGGATTGGGAATAATTCCGGTTAGCGGGGGAGTGTATGAACAGATTTTCCCAGAAAAAAGTTTCCAGATTTTCCTCACATGCCCGAAAATTTTTTAAGGATTTTCTATGAGCCGCCAAAATTTTTCCAGCGCCGTCATCAATTCGCGTAATTAAAAAAACAACATCACGTCTTCTTTCCCAGATAATTCGTAATAATCAATTCGTTGATATTACCACGACCAGCGCCGTTGCTATTGATCATCCGCTTTGCAGGAACCCGCTCAATGTAATAATCGGAATAGAGATCGTCAAAGAATGAATCATCAGGATTCTCGTTCTTCGGATCGGAATTGCTCAGCATAATTTTTGCCCCAACCCCATCAAGATCCTTAAATAATTCCTTGAGGCGAACCTGATCCTTGTCATAAAAACCGTTCTTTGAATAGGATGTGAAGAAAGAGGAACGGTTAAGCGGGCGGTAGGGTGGATCAAAATAAACAAACGTGGTGTGATCCACAAATTCCCGGCACCGGGTGAAATCACCTGCAAGGATCTCTGTGGTTTTTAGCACCGTGGCGACATCTTCCAGATTACTTTCGTTCAGAATTGCCGGATTTTTGTATTTCCCGAATGGAACATTGAACTCCCCTTTCTGGTTTACCCGGAAGAGACCGTTGAAACAGGTGCGGTTGAAAAAAATAATCCGGGCTGCACGGGAAACCCATTCGGAACTGTAATTTTTAAAATCGATTGTCGGCAGTTTCTGATTGAATGCATCCCGGACTTCATAATAGAATGATGTTCTCTGCTCATCGTTCTTCGATAGATATGCCGATTCGAGTGTTTTCAGTTCAGAGATCAATTCTTTTACGGAGTGCTTAATCACGCGATAGCAAAGAGTCAGTTCTTCATTCGCATCGCAGATGTAGCACTTTTCAAAAGAAAATTTCTCATTGAGATAAAAGAAAACCGCTCCTCCACCAATGAACGGTTCAACATATTTTGTAATTTTTCCTTTCGTTAATTCTTCCGGCAAACGTTTGTTAAACTCATAGAGTAACTGGGTTTTACCTCCGGCCCATTTGAGAAATGGCCGGGCTGAGGATCCGAATTTTGTTTGTTTTGCTATGTCCAAAAGAGCACCCGCCTGTATGGATTTCCTTTCTATAATGTTATCTTCCCGGCATTATAGGATATTGAATCGGTCCAAAGAGCCATGACAATTGTCAGGCCACCTCTACAGGCTTCCCAGCAGACTGCTCACATCCCCCGCTTTCACGATCTCAACCCCGATATTTGCCATGTCCCGGACATTTGCCCTGTGCACCTCTTCCGAGGCCGCCCCGGTCGCATCATCGACCAGCACCACCGGGTAATTGTACGCAATACCATCGAAGACGGTCGTCCGTATGCAGTTCGGGGTCTGGATACCGCAGACCACAAGTGTAGTAACGTTAAGGGTCCGTAGCATCAGGTCGAGTTCCGTACCGATAAACGCACTCATCCGGGTCTTGGTGAGTACATACTCTCCCGCCTGAGGTGCGAGTTCATCGATGACCGCGGCACCGTGAGTGCCGGCAACTGCAAAGGGCTGCTTACTGAAAAGATCCTGCCTTATGATCTCCACATCCGAACCGTCCGGCCTGTGCACCCGAACGATATGAAAGACCGGCAGGTTTCGTTTCCGGAATTCGGCCAGCACAGACTGGATTTTAGGTATTACGGCAGAGGCTCCCGCAACTTTTAGCGGCTTTGCTTCCAGCACAAAATCGTTCTGCATATCGATGATGAGCAGTGCAGTTCGTCCCATGGTTGTTTCCCGTTAGACTATTGATACCCTGGACATAATAACTCTGCAGCAGTGGTGTAAGAACTCATGGACCAGATCCTGTATTTTGCCAGTCTCATCATCACCGGAATTACAGCCGGGACCGCCTCCGGGCTCTTCGGGGTCGGCGGCGGGTTCCTGATGACACCGGTCCAGTTCTGGCTCTATACCACAGGAGGGATTGACAGCACGCTCGCCACTCGTCTCGCCTTTGGGACATCGCTTGCCGTGATGATCCCAATGATGATCAGCGGGGCCGCTGCACACCACAGCCGGGGGGCGGTCGACTGGAAGGCCGCTGTGCCGATGGGTTGTGCCGCAGTCTTTGGGGGTCTTGCCGGGGGCACGCTTGCTGCTCACCTGCCGGGCATTGTGCTCCGGACGTTTTTTGCGATCTTAATCATCGCGATGGCCGTCCGTATGGTCTGGCACATCCGTGCCTGCCCGGTCTGTGAGCTCCGAGGATCGACCGGCATCTACCTCCTCATCGGGTTTCTGATCGGTATCGTATCCGGCCTTGCCGGGATCGGCGGGGGCGTCCTGCTCGTGCCGGTGCTCGTGATCTTACTTGGCTATTCCATGCATTCCGCAGTCGGCACCTCCTCGGCCTGCCTCATCTTCTCATCCTCAGGCGCAGTGACCGCATATGTTATCAACGGTCTCGGTGTTGCCGGGCTGCCGCTGTACTCGATTGGTTACGTGGATCTCGTAACCTTTGCAATCCTCGCTGTCACCACCATCCCGCTTGCACGGTTCGGTGTGCGGTGCGCTCACGGATGTTCCGGCCGGAATTTGCAGATTGTATTTGCCGGGGTGCTGATCCTGATTGGTGGGATGATGCTTGTGAGCGGGTGAAAAAAAGAGTTGTACTCAATGAGAGGGGGGAACAGTACCAGTCCCCCTTACCGCTCCTGCATTAAGGATAGTGCTGTTTGACATCTCCCACGACTAAAGTCGTGGGATTCCTGCTTCACCGTGCTCACACCGGGCTCCGCGACCGGCTCTCTGGTTTTGCGGCAATGGGCAAGCTCACCAAGGCAAGGGATCTGAATCCGTTGAACGTCAAATCCCCACACTCCCCACCACCTCACGCTCACTCACAACCGCACGCCAGACACGAGCGAAACATGACGAGACGAACCTCCCGGATGTTTTAAAAAAGGCTCATGAGTTGTGCCCCATGTGGCCGGGTCCGGCATACACCCGGCTCCGGAGGGGGGTAGCACGGTCAAAGGGAAAAGAACCCCTGTTTTTCAGGATCGGATATTCCGGTCCGGGACCTTGGGAGACCTGCACTCCGCTCAACTCACTTCTCCGTCGTAGACCCTCTCTCAGTGAAGGGGCCACAGCCTCAATTCCGGTACAAATCCACCCAATTCCGGCACACGTATTTTAAAGAACTTCAGAATGAGCCCCGTTCGGCTGGATTCGGCATGTTTCGGGCTCTGAAATGTACGCTAACAGATGCTTTTGGATGGCCGAACGCGTGCCGGATGGGCTGAAGCAGGTGGAAAATGAAAGGAAGGGCTGTTTTGGGGGTAAAAGCAAAGAAATCTCTCGTCGGACACCGACGTGAAAAGGAGTGATTGGGGAGAAGTGTAATCTGATGGGGATGAGTGTAGATATCCCAAACCCACTTCTCCGTCGGAGACTTTCTTATAAGTGGTAATCCTAGCT
>JAUSBW010000181.1 GCA_030651815.1 Methanoregula sp. | reverse complement strand
TCTGAAAGCACTTATCACCTTTTTCCTGAATCTTGTAATGCAGCATGAAGCCGAACAACAAGCCGGAGCTGGACGGTATCAAAGGACAGAATCACGGACAGCTCATAGAAATGGCAGTAAACCTAGAACCTTACCACCCCTGTCAGGTTAAGGCCGGAACCCTATTAGTTCATACTTTTTAGATAAATCGTAGCATTTTTCGCACCGCCTTCGGCGATACATTTATATATTAATAAAAAAATGCTCATATGTCGCTTGAATTCGACAAAGAAGGCCAAAACACACGAATTGGGATTGAGAATTTAATCCCATACAGCCTGGTATTAGAACTCGCCAAAAGAACAGGATTCTGCAAGCGTATCAGGAAACTACACCCGATAATCTTCCTGCAGATGTTCGTATTTTCTTCCAGTCTTCATAGGCACCCAACAGTTGCCGAGATTTGGAGGAAATTTGTAGACCTGACTGAGTCTACTATCGCATACTCCAGTTTTGTTAATCGATTGGATGATGCATCGCATCGGTTCTTCAAAGCAGTCCTCGAAGAATGTATCAAATCCCCAACTAATGGCATGTCACTGAAACTTCGTGAGCGATATGAAAAGTTTGTCACAGTGTATATCCAGGATTCGACAAAAGTCAAACTGCCTAAACAACTGGCAGACCGATACCCTGCCGGACCGAAACGAAGGGTAGCAGCCGGAATTAAAATCGCTTATCTCCTCAACGTTCTGGCGAATGGAGCCGCTAAGATCTCTTTCGTTCCGGATCGAACAGCAGAGATCAAAACGCTCCGTGTTGGTCCCTGGGTGAAGGACTCTCTCCTTCTCATTGACCGTGGGTTCTTCAAATATCAGCTGTTTGCCCGTATCAATGAGAACCAGGGGAATTTCGTATCACGAGTGAAGAGCACGACAAAAATGGATATTAAGATGTTTAATTCTCCTGTTACAGACGCCCAGAAGGAGATGTTCATCGGCAGGGATCTTATATCGGTTCTCAAGGAGTTGGGTGGTACCTCCATTGACACGATTGTCACGGTACAACTCAAACGACGCTCATATAGGGGAAAACAACGTCAGGAACCGTATTCATTCCGCTGTGTCGGCCGGGTGCACCCAGAGACCGGTGAATGGCATCTCTACTTGACGAACCTCAGTGATGAAGAGTTCACTGTCGA
>JAUSBW010000171.1 GCA_030651815.1 Methanoregula sp. | reverse complement strand
CATATGATGTCCAGGAACGAGTTGAAAATTTGTTTCATACTTTGCGGTATCAGTCGAAACGAATTGTGTCTACTACTTCGCCTCGCTCTAAAATTCTTACTAATTAATCATCAGTCCCCATGGTATTGATGTCGGGGGGGGGATTTCTTTAGCGGTAGCTTTGAGTTTATTTCTGCGAAATAGCCTTGTTTTGTTACTATTTTATTTCTCACTGGATTTGATATGTCATTAACCGGAATTTTTGTTGTGATCTTGTCACTTATGCACATCCCGGATCAATGAAATGAATCAATCGAGATTGTATTGGACAAAAAAAATAAAACACTGATCCAATTATTGGAGCGATTCAACACTTCAGCACAAGTCGCTGTGATATGTGGTCTAAGGCCTTAAGCTGAGGGCTATGTATGAGATTGCTCCTGCCTCCTTTATCCTTCGGATCAGACTGTCTCTCTGCTTCGTATCTGATGGTAATAACTGCAACCAAGGTTCAAGTGATTCTGCGTCGAGTGTTTGATCAAACACGTTTTTCTGCAGATAGAGAATGTTTTTCCCCCCATCCCAATGATACCTGGATCAGACGGTCATCCGCCGATAACGAATGAACAAAAACGAAAAGCAAAAGAGTGAAACAGGGATGAAATCTCACCCCCGGATCAATCACGGTTTACGGCCCGGACGAACTAATAACCCCGATATATTGGGGTAATACCCCTGAAAATCACCCTGTTTTTTCGACCCCCGGAAAAATGACCCTGATAACGGGCATTTTTTTGGCGAAAGTCACATCAAACTGGTATAAAATACAGGGTAAAAATAACGTCGATAAAAAGGCCCTTGGCGGCCTTCTAATGGAGCGCGTTCCTGCCGTATTTTAGCAAATAGGGCGATATTCAGGCATATTTTTTACACACATCAAAACGGACGGTTTTACGGGGTTTTACGGGGTTTTCCGGATAAGGGCATGGTAAACGGAGCCCGATTTGGGCTTATTTCCCCCCATCCCAATGATACCTGGATCAGACGGTTCTCCAATGATAACGAATGAACAAAAACGAAAAGCAAAAGAGTGAAACAGGTATGAAATCTCACCCCCGGATCAATTACGGTTTACGTCCCGGACAAACTAATAACCCCGATATATCGGGGTAATACCCCAAAAAATCACCCTGTTTTTTCGACCCCCGGAAAAATGACCTCGATAACGGGCATTTTTTTGGCGAAAGTCACATCAAACTGGTATAAAATACAGGGTAAAAACAACCTCGGTTTAAAGACCCTTGGTGGTCTATAGGCGAGGTGCTTTCCTGCCGTATTTTGGCAAACGGGGCGATTATTACAGGCATTTTCCACGCGCACCGAAACGGGCGGTTTTACGGGGTTTTCCGGAAAGGGGGTGTAGTAAACGGAGTTTGATTTGGGCTTGTTTTCCCTCAGGATCAAGACTCTTGAATTCTAGGGGTCTCCGATGAGGGATAAATGAGGGGGGAGATCGTTTCACCCCTCCGTCCCAGTAAGCATCCCGCCTTCCAGATTAGCGGATTACCGGGTAATCGGTAGCAGATAGTGTCCGGCATGAGCCACGGTAAATGTAAAAATGCAACCTGCCCGTGAGAAAAAAAAAGATTTTTCAGACCATCACTGCACGGATGATCGTCACGTTCTGGACCGGGCGGTCGCCTGCACCGGTCTTTACCTTGCCAATCTTATCGACAACGTCCATACCTTCAACCACTTTCCCAAAGACCGGGTGCTTGCTGTCAAGGAAGTTGTTGTTTACAAGGTTGATGAAGAACTGGGAACCGCCGGTATTCGGGCCGGCATTTGCCATCGAGATGGTACCGCGGTTGTTCCGGTTTTGTGGTCCGAACTCGTCCTTGATCTTGTACCCGGGATCGCCCATGCCGGTGCCGGTCGGATCTCCGCCCTGAAGCATAAACTCGTCGATGACCCGGTGGAAGATCACGCCGTCATAGAAGCTTTTTTTCACGAGCGATTCAAAGTTGCCCGCAGTGACGGGCATAGTGGGATCAAGTGCTATGGTGATATTACCCATGTTCGTCTCGAGCCGCACAAGTTTTTCTGATCCTGTGGAAGTTGCCATGGTTGTTGTCCCGGCCGGTAAGGGGGCCGATGTTGTTGCAACCGCAACCGGTGTGCCGGTAACGGAAGATGATTCTGTTTTCACTACGGGGGCTGACTGGATGCACCCTGCAGATATCAGGAGGGATGCGACAAGAAGTCCCGTGATGAAAACCACTCGCAGTGGTGACATCGTTATTCAGGTGGGTGTGGAAAGAAAATAAAAGATTGCGGATGGGATTAGTATCCCGCTTTACTCTTGCCTGCCTGAGTCCTTCTTTTCATCGCCGCGCTTTGAGCCGAACCAGAAGATTGCGCCAACCGCGAGGATCATCGAGATGAGACCGGTGATGAGGATTAAGTATCCTTTTCCGCTCATGTAATCCGTGTAATCGGTAGCTGACATATCAATGGCAAGCACTGCCTGCGTGTTGCCATTAGAATCACCAACGGAATCGTCGATCGGTGCATATGCCGACATAAACGATCCGTATTTGGTGGTATACGGATCTTTGGATGAAGTCGGGCGGGATAGTGCTGCAAAGATCTCCATCGAATCCGGGGCTGTTGACAGTTCCCCGATCTTAGCAGATCCCTGCGGGTCGTCGGGATACAGGTCATCTGCAAGGAAGGTAACGGACCGGTCCGGGTTCACTTTTAAGATATACGCGTTGAGGATGTGATCGTCCATGCTGCGGAGCGTGCGCAGTTTCTTTATCACTGCCAGGTATTTTAACGATCCTTCATCACCGGCTTTGAACAGGACAACTTCACTTCCATTGATCTGGGTTGCCATAACTCCGGCAGTTGACTCAAGCCCGGTGCGGACAGAGCTCTTGATTGCTGCAGTTGAACTTGTGTATGCAAGTGCCGTGAGTGACCCGATGATAATGATCACGAGGAACGCGCTCACCCAGAGTATAGTTGATTTAGAACAGGTACAGGTCATTTCAGCTTCGCCTCCTTAACCCGATTATAATTCCCAGGATGGTTACCATTCCTCCGATCAGGAATGCCGGGGATGTTGCACTCTTGGGTGTGGGGGTTGGTACGGGAGTCATCCCGATCGCAAGCGGGGTTGTCTGTCCCGAGACCACAGTGACAGTGCCTGAATAACCGGTATAACCGGTATACGTCAGCAGGATCTGGTGCTGACCAGGATCGATCTCGGTGATGGTTGCCGGGGTATATCCCCTGAATATGTTATCAATAAGGATCTCTGCACCTGCCGGTGTCGAGACTGTGTTGATTGCGCCGGCTGCCGGAACGGGAGTGGGGTCCGGTCCTGGGCGGGTCATGACAACGGGTACGTACGTGTTGGCATTGGGTTTGACATACACAGTCTCGATCCAGTCATTGTACCCTGATGCAGTGAGCTTGATGATGTGGTTTCCTGAAGGTACGTTGTTGAGCGGGAGTCCTCCTGACGGGTTGGTGATGCCCTGGTAGGCGCTGTCCATATACACGCTGGCACCGGCAGGTGCTGAACCTATGGAGATGGACCCGAAGATTGCCGGAGTCAGGTCTGGATTGATCGTTTGTGAGCTTCCAGCAGTGACATACACGGTCGTACTCCAGTCGTTATAGCCGGATTGTTTGAGCACGATGTTGTGATTTCCGGGGTAGAGTGTGAGTGTTACCGGGGTTACGCCATTGTAGGTGCCGTCAACGTACACCTGTGCTCCGCCGGGGCTTGATTTTGCATAGACGGTACCCGTGCTGCGGGGAGGCGGGGGTGACTGCTGGAGCGTGGGGTAATATGGCGCAGTCTGTCCCGCGTATACGTTGATCAGCCGGGTGTCCGGAGTGTATCCGCTCAGGGTCGCCTTCATGGAGTAGGTTCCCGGTGGCAGGTTCGGGATCGTGATTGAGGAATACCCGTAATAATTCCCGTTCATATAGATCGCAGCACCTGCAGGGTTAGACTGGGCATAGATTGCACCGTTCTGGACCGGTGGCACTGTAGTCGGGGTAGAGATTGGATTTATGGTAGCGTAGACAGCGACATGTTCACCACCAGACGGCATGCGGGAGAGCGGGCCTGACCATGAGGTGTAGCCGGATTTTGAGACGGAGATTGTCCTGACCGGTGAACCTGTGGGTGTCACTGCAACAGAGAGGATGCCCCCTGCAATATTACCTTGGGGGGCCCCATCGAAATAAACCGTGGCGCCGTCAACATTGCCATGGGTGTCAATCCATCCTTTGCCTCCGCCAAGCGTGGGTTCAACCGTGATGGTAATTTCGGTAGTCGGTACGTGTGTGGGTACTGTGGTCGCAACAGAGGTTGGAACGGTGGTTATTACAATAGTGGGCACCGTTGTAGGGACGGTCGTGGGAATTGTTGTAGGTAATGTTGTAGGTACTGTTGTTGGCTTCGTTGTCGGCTCGGTTACCGGGGAGGTAACATCCCCGCCAATCCCCTCCGCTGATACTGCGATGGTACAGACTGCACACAGTATCAGGATCATGAGTATCACGAAGAATCGTCTTTTCACTGTATCTCTTCCTGTACTCTAATTTCAGGAGAGCACGCTATTTATAGCACACGCATTTTTTGTGGAAATGGAAGGATGAGTGGGTTTGTTTTTAAAAAATTATTGACGGACAAGCCCCTTTATCACACCAGCAAGCCGTGAGATCCCGATCTTTATCATCTCATCATCCGGATTCGAGAAGTTCAGTTGTATGGTATCTTCCCTCCCCCCGTCTACATAGAACGGCATGCCCGGAAGCACGGCGACTTTTTGCTTCACTCCCTCGTCAAAGACCCTGCGGGAAGAGATGCCGGGCGGGAGGATTGCCATCAGGAACATACCCCCTTCAGGAGTAGTGCGGGTGAGCTGTGGCAACCGGTCATCGGGCAGATCGCACATCAGCCGGCACTTCCTGCCGTACACACGGGTAATGTGCCGGATATGGTCATCGGGATCGTGTGTGGTCAGGTACTGGTGCAGGATCTTCTGGCAGAGGAAATTGGAATGCAGGTCTGCTGCCTGCTTGACAACATTGAACGGAGTGAGAATTACCGGTGGTGCATAGATCCAACCGATCCGCATGCCCGGCGCGATGATCTTGGAAAACGATCCTTAGATGACGCTCTGGTCAGGCAGGTACTGCTTTACCGGAATCCGGGATTTTGTGTCAAAGAAGAGTTCACCGAATGCATCATCTTCGTAAAAGACGGTGTCATTCTTTCGGAGTATGTCGGCAATCGCCCGGCGTTTCTCCTGCAAGTACGTTCTGCCGGATGGGTTCTGGGAATTGGGAATGCCGTAGAAGAATTTCGCATTGGACGTTTCGATGAACCGTTCGAACGATGCAAGATCCGGGCCATCGTCCTGTAGCGGGACGGTATCAATGAACGGTTCATAGAGCGAAAAGGCTTCAATGGCGCCGAGACAGCCTGGCCGTTCCATGCCGACATGGTCGCCTGTATTGAGAAAAATCCTGGCAAACAGGTCAAGGCACTGCTACGAGCCGTTGACGATCTGGATCTCTGCTGCGGTTGCCGGCAGTCCCAGCCGGGTGCGATAGCGTTCTGCAATATACTCCCGCAGCGGCAGGTATCCGTCAGTAGTTGTGTACTGGAGCGCAACGTGGGTGTCTTCTTCCATGACCTGACGTGTTGCCTGTGCAATACCATCGGTGTCTGTCAGTGCAGAAGATGGGAGCCCGCCCGCAAACGAGATGATGGACGGATTGTTCGATACCAAAAAGAGTTCAGAGAGAAATGACTACGGTGCCCGTTTGATCCTGTCTGCGAAGTTAAATGACATGGAATACGGTTTTGTCGAAAAATCCAGTGATTGATTGAGTCAAATGTACAATTACAAGTCATGTTTGGACATGCAAACCCGACCAGATTAGCATTCGATTGACAAAAAATCTGAAATTTAGTCCTGATTATAATTGACGAACTCATATCACAAATGCTTGATATTTCCAAAATCACTGGATTTTTAGACAGAGACTGGAATACCAGCTGATTATTGTATCCGGATAGTTGATTGGCGATGGATGGACAAATACATTATCGGCACTGCGCGTGACCAAAAAGCCCCGTTACCCTTTCTTTGCATACCGCCTGCACCAGAACCGCTGTGCAACATTTTCACCGGCAGTATCGGGGATATGCTGCCCGGCGACAGATTTTCAGGTTGCACCTGTCCATCACGGCATGCCCGGATCCTGCTCATCTGAAACAGGGCCTCGTGCTTCATCCCTCCGGATTCGTGCATCTTCCCTTGCCTTTTCGTACTGCAGGATATGGTCTCTGATACCCGCCCTGGTCTCTTTCTGGTACTGCCTGAACTCCATGTCCACGAGAAACATGCGGGCTGCATCGCCGATTGCCTTGTGCGGTTTGATAACATACTGGTACTGTTTGGGGATCGTATGGGAGAGATGCGCTGACTTAATTGTGGTACTGGTGATGCCAAACCCGATGATCAATGACATGCGGTCAAGCGAGATCTGTTCTTTCAGCTGCATCGCATGGGCAATCTCGTGCTGGATATCACGGGTGAGAAACCCGTCTGTCCGTACCCGTGCCTGCCGGAATGCCACCATCTCCCGCTGCCGGGCAAAAAAGACCAGTGTCCCGATGTTCCTGCTGTTCAGCGCCAGCATGAAGAGGCGGAGATCGGTATTTACAGCGGCGATTGCGGTGCGGGCTTTGCGGGCACCGGCAGGACTCAGGTGGAACCGGTGGTCAAACGGCTGGGTGCGGGCGGTTTCGGCAAGGTTAAAAACTCTCCTGCGTGAATCTACCCGTTTTCCCACATAGTTTAAGATGTTCTTCCAGAGTTCCACCTCGATATCAGCCTGGAACGGTTTTCCGGCAAACGAGAGGGCATCGGTATCCGGATCGTGCAGCACCACGCCGATCTCGATGGGGATTTGCATCCGCTGGTGCGTGCCGTAGATGCCGGCAAATTCCATGTCTATATATGCTGTGAGCGGGGCGGTCATGGCACAGTGAAATGTTTGACGGGGTACCGGCAGGATACCTGTTATAAATCCCCCTGCCCTTCTGTCTCTATCCTTCCTGCTGCAATTTCGCAGTAGTGGGGATCGATCTCTATTCCGATGCCTTTCCTTTTGCACCGGGACGTTGCAACGAGCGTTGAACCACTGCCCATGAACGGATCGAGTACGGTGTCACCGACAAACGAGAACAGTTTCATGCACCGGAGCGGGAGTTCTACAGGGAACGGGGCGGGGTGGCCGATTTTTGTCTTGCGCTCGCCGTTGAATGTCCAGAGCCCGTTGGTCCACGCCATGAACTCCTCGCGGCTGATGTCGGATTCACGCGATCCGCTCGTCTTCTTCCACGATTTTTTGTAGAGGATCACGATCAGTTCAACGGGTGCGATCACGTAGGGTGCAGATGCACTCAGCCATGAACCCCATGCAGTCCGGCGCGAGATGTTTCCCTCGTTCCAGATAATGGTCGAATGGTACGCAAACCCGCACTTCTTTGCAATCGTTGTCAGGTCAGCCCCTACGCTCTGCTGGCCGCCTTTGTTCTTGTCGAGCGGGATATTGAGACAGAACCGGCCGTCGTCTTTCAGCCAGCCATAGCAGCGTTCCATCCAGCGCTGTGAAAACCCGAGATAATTTTCGTAGGTGATCTGGTCATCGTGGCTGTTGTACTGGATGTCTACATTGTAGGGTGGCGAAGTGATGATGAGATCGATACTTTCCGGCGCAATAAGGCGGGTGGTGAAAAGATCCCCGTTGATGATATTCGCCTGCCCTTTTGCAAAAAAAAATCCGCTCTTCACGCCGTGCTCTCCTCTCTTACTGTAGATCTTTGGTTACCCTGCTGTATAGCATTTCGCCCGCAGGAATTCAGGGGGATGGTGTTGTTCATGAGCATGTTTAAGAAGGCTGGCTGGATACGGTTTCGTTTGACCTGATGTCCGATGCAACCATCGACCCGGTTACCGTAACAAAAAAAGTGTGAGATACTGCCCTCTTTTTTGTTCTTTCATTCGTTCACCCGCTCATTTTTTCCCTACTGCAAAGATGATCAGGATGATAATCAGCACAAAGCTGATGGCGAGGAACAGGAAGGTTGGGAAATCATCAAGCGGCACGACTTTATCTATCCCCAGGTTTTCCGGTGGGGATGGCGTGGGGGTGACGGGATTTACCACCGCGAAGTTTGCCACTCCTGTGCTGGTAGTGTTCGATTTCGTCCACCCAACAGTCAGGTAATAATTCCCTTGTGGCAGGCCGGGAGCTTCGATCTGACAGGCCCAGTGGTTTATCTGTCTGCCTGCTGCAATGGGGATCGTATTTGATATGACGGGTCCGTTGGTATCCCGGTTGTAGATGTGGGTCCGGAGGAAATTTTCCGGTCCCATGTTGGTTGTGCCAGAAATGACGAGGCGTTCACCGGTGATATGATTGGAGAGCTGGGATTTGGAGATGGAGATCATCTGGTCGAACTGCACGGATGGTTCTTCTACAAAGAAATATTCGGGCAGGAACGAGTCATCGACACCTTGTAGGTTTGCAGCGTCCATAAGGACAGCAACTACCGGCTGGATGTTTCCTTTGAGATCCTGGCGGGCACCGATCTTTTCAATTATTTTTCCGCGGTTCATGATGGTGAGGTTCCCGTTGCTGTCAGTTCCGGGTTCAATCTCTATCCTGCCATTCGGGCCGGGATCCTGAATTACAATGGCATACTGGCCGCTGGAGAACTTTTCTGTTGCTGTGGGTTTTAATGAGATTGAGAAGTTCCCGTTCCTGTCCGGAGTGACTGACAGAGTATCAAAATAATTTCTCCCTATGATCCAGATGGCAACCGGGCCGTTCTTTGCACTGGTGCTGCTGACTGAGAACGTGTCGCCTTTGGTGATGATCTGGTGGGCGCTCGAGGTGTAATATACGGATGCAGTGACAGGCATTGCCATACATGCAAGCAGGAGTATTATTATTACGGTACGCACAGCACTGTTGTTCACGCTCATTCACCCCGGTTTGCTCGTTACTGATCTTTTGCCGTGGTCTGATAAACGTTTTCTGTGTTTGGTGGGAGGGTGGGGGGGAGGTCACACACCTTTAGGGGGCGGTACCCCAACCCCCATCACATCCCACTCAGCGTTTGCGGTTCGCTACCCCACTCATAGAATGAACAGGCCGTGCGAGAGGCACTACGGTTCGTAGCGGTGCTGAGATTCGCAATGAATCTTTTTTCAAACGGTTGTGCACATCCGGCATCTCTGTATCCGGGCAACGATATGGTTGAAAATAGCAGAAATAAAAAAAATTAGATGTAGGGGTTCCGGAGTGCCTTGCCGACACCGAACGTTGCGCGCTCTTCGAGAGTCTTTTTGTTCTTTGAGATCTTCTCGTTTGCGAGCTTGGTTACAAGTTCAAGACCTGGCTTGACCTTCTCGATCGGCTGGGTCTCGAAGCAACCTGCTGCCATTGCCTTTGCCCAGACCGAGTCTCCGATCTTGGACCTGACAAAGACGGTGCTCCATCCATCGGGGCTGCCGACTGAACCGGTTGAGATATCGCCGAGGTTTGCAACGTAGTCAAGACATACTTTGCACCCGGGCTGCTCGTACTTGTGGGTCACTTTGAGTGGCAGCTGGACTATCTGTCCGCGCTTGCCGTATACCCAGAACTTGCCCTTACCGATCTCCATCTTCCTGACGGATTCCATCTTCATGGCTGCGTGGTCTTCCACGAGCTGGAGGATGCTCTGGTAGGGGAAGTTCTCCATACAGAAGATACCGACAGCAAGAGCGATGCTGGCGCCGACATCACGGGCACCAACGGGGTACAGCTGGAGTTTCCTGATTGCCTGCATCTGGCAGGGGGTTCCAACAATACCTACCTTGTCAAGACCGAAGCTGCGGGTTGCTTCCTTGATCATCGAAACGTTCGGGCTGACATTGTACTTGGTTCCGGCTGCCGCAATCATTTCTGCCCTTGTGTTGACAATGGCCGGAATTGGTCTCCATGGCTCGATCATGTCGAAGTTCGAGTTGTCAGCCATGACTTTTGACGGGTACTTTGCCGCGAATTCCTTGCTGGCTGCAACAATTGCGCCGTCAATGATGCCCTCGTCAAGTGCAAATCCAAACAGCTGGGTGACGATACCGCCATCCTGTGCGTGCCTGAGAATCTCCTTGTCGGTGCTTCGTGCTGAGACGCATGATTTGTATTTACCGAGTTCTGCTCCCATTTCAATCACCTACTGGAGTGCCGCCATGATAGTCTCGTTGATCGCTTCGTAATTCTCAACCACATCGAAGCTGAACCAGCTTCGTGGGCACTGGTTGTAGCACGCACCGCACTTGATGCACAGGTCGCGCTCACCCTGGGGCTTGCCGTACTCGTGAGTAATTGCACGAACCGGGCAGGCTGAGGCACAGCTGCCGCATCCCATGCACAGGCCCTGGTTGATGACGTTTGTCATCAGGTCGCAGAAGCATGCGCTGGTTCCTCTGTCTGCTGCCATCATGAGGGGCTTGAGATATGCAGTTGCAAGAGCCTTCTGTTCGGGGGATCCCTTTAAGAGCAGGTATGCTGCAACGGCTACGTTCCTGATCAGCTGGGGTGATGGTGCGCATCCGGGGATGTACACATCGACCTTGATCAGGTCACCGATCGGCAGGTATGCCTCTTGTGCCGGCTGGTTCTGCTGGCCACCGCGGGAGAACCGGGTGATGTTGCCGTAACAGGCGCAGCCACCGAGTGCCACTACCACTGCTGACTTTTCACGGGTTTCCTTGATCTCTGCTACTGCGAGTTTGTCGTTAATACAGACTGAACCCTCAACGAATGAAACATCAACCTTCTGAATGTGCCTTGCATCTGCAAGTGTTGGCATGTACTTCAGGTCGACGTATCTGTCGAGGAGCGTTAACAATCCGGCGTAGTTGTCTGCTAAGGCAACAGTACAACCGGTACACCCACTCAGGTGTGTATAGCCCACTGTAATTTTGTCTGCCACAGGCTTAACCTCCTTTTTTGTTTCTACTGGTTTTGCTATATCAGCGGCTTTCTGTGGAGCCACAGGTTTCTGGGGTTCCGCGCTGACGTTCTTCTTGAAGACACTGTCTAGTAGTCCCATTATAATCACCAATCATATCCAGTACGATTTGTACTGTTCTGGGAATAGCTTTTGAAACTTCATCGGTAATCCCGATCTCCATTTCGGGATCGGAAACGTATTTTTGCTGGCATCCGATAACCGTGATATCGATCTGGTCTTTGATCCGCTCCAGCGGCTCGGTGAGATCCCACGAGTGTGCATCGCGGTAACTGCCCGGGGGCAGGTCTTCGACACGGAACTTTGCAATTGAGCCGGGCTCCGCACCAAAATCCGCGATATCAACAATGATGAGTCGTTTCGTCACTTCCGGGTCGAGCATGGAAAAAATAAAATGAGGGGCACCAAGGCCCCCGTCTTCTACTTTTACATTGTCGGGAAGTGAGAGTTTCTGCATCTCTTCTGCAACAGCGGGTCCGAACCCGTCATCGGCAAACAGGGGGTTTCCACACCCTACAATCACGATCTCTGGATACAGCATTTATGTACGCTCACTGGATGAGTTTCTGGGCTACTATCCGTTTGTCCTCATCAATCACGATCATATGGGTTGCGCATGACACACAGGGGTCATACCCACGCATGATCACTTCGGCAAGCTGCCATGGTGCACCCTTGAGTGCAGCACTGCAGGTTGCAAAATTCCAGGTGGTCGGAACCAGCATCGAGAAATACTGGACCTTCCAGTCCTTGACACGTGCCATGTGGATATCACTCCCACGGGGGGCTTCGTTGGATGCCCAGCCGAGGGAGCCATCGCCGTCAGGGATGTAGTCTGCAACTACTTTTCCGTTCGGGTTAAGTGCATCGATGCAGTCCATCATCTCGTAGAAGCAGTCCTGGTACTCCATCTGGCGGGCAATGTTCTGACCGCAGGTGCCTTTCTCGTCAAAGTTCTTGTACGTGACAAGACGTGCACGTGGACCGACTTCAACGGGCTGGCCGTCGTACATCGGGATGCCGGTGCAGGCTTCCATCTGCGGGTTGACCTTGGTGCCGAGCTGGGTGGTTCCACCGATGGGGTATCTAGGCTCTTCGAGTGAGACTTCCATCTCACCCATATACCAGTCCCATGGCCGGACTTCCTTGAACCGGTTGATGTCCCAGCTGGGGCATTCGTCAAGGCTCGAGCTGCCATAGAACGCGTGGGTTGCAAGGTAGCCCTGGTTGTGGAAACCGAGGTCCTTGGGCATCGGGACTTTCATGCCGCCAACATCCACGAAGTCTCTGTTGTGGTAGCTGCGTATGACCGCGATCATGAACTCTGACTGAGCGTGGGCTAGGACAAGTCCTTCCTTGGCAAGATCGTACATCTTGGTCTTTGCCTGCTCGGAGCAGTTGCGGTACATACCCCCGATACGGGTGTTGCTCGGGTGGATCGCTTCGCCACCTGCGATCTGACAGATGGTCTGGCCGATCTCACGGAGTCTCTGGATCCGCTTTGCAACAGTGCGTACCGGCTCTTCTGCCGTGAACGGGTTGATCTTGGTCTCGGTGCCCGGAATATAGTAATCGGGCAGGAGCAGGATGTTATGCAGTGCAATGCTGTGGCAACGGTTGCCCAGCTGAACGATGTGACGGAGCATCTTTGCGTCCTTTGGGATCTCGCACTTGATGGATGCTTCCATCGCTTCGGTACCTGCAAGGTTGTGTGCAACCGGACAGATACCGCAGACACGGGATGCGATCTTGGGTACTTGCTCGGGGGTCTTTCCGATGGCAAGTTTCTCGACACCTCTCACCGGGGTAATGGAGCACCAGTTACCCGTTTCGATGATGCCGGCGTCGTTAACCTTCAAGACCAGCTTGGAGTGTCCCTCATGTCTTGTGGTTGGGGAAATCTCTACTACTTTCGACAATATTATCGCCTCATGTTATGTTGAGTTGTTCATATGACTGTACAAAATTGCTGTATACATTTCTCATCTCGAGATAAGTGACCGTACAAAGTACGTTCAACTCTATTTTACACGAGCGCTCTAATAACCTTATTTATCAATTCGTGTACCGATAAATAAAATAAAATAAAAACAAAATTAGTTTTATTTTGTAAAAAAAATGGTTTTTACATGAGTTTCGGTATTTTTAATTTTAGCGGCAACTTAAATTAGAGAAGTATGAATTTATACTGGTAACCATTCAAATCTTTGATCCTCATATCATTAATAATGGTAAGTGCCGATTCTAATTTCTTCATAATTTCAGG
>JAUSBW010000170.1 GCA_030651815.1 Methanoregula sp. | reverse complement strand
CCTGAAATTATGAAGAAATTAGAATCGGCACTTACCATTATTAATGATATGAGGATCAAAGATTTGAATGGTTACCAGTATAAATTCATACTTCTCTAATTTAAGTTGCCGCTAAAATTAAAAATACCGAAACTCATGTAATAGCAATAATCCTGATTGGAGTAAGCTGCTTTGTAGGTGTTGCAGCAGATACCGTAGAATTCTTAGTCGAGCAGCGCGAGCGCGAAAAGAGGCTGGCAAAGTTAAACATGATTATCGGGGTTTTTTATTCGGAGGTTGGTACACGGTTACTCAAAAAGTTCAGTGTCCACGATCCCGGGATCATACAGATTAGAGCTGCACTTCATGTCTCTAACAACTGGTCAGATGAGGATTTCAAAAAAGCACATGCTCTTTTAAAAGATCATTCCTTCCGGCTTGACAGCCGCACACTTCCTTTAGAAGATCTGCATATTTTCCTCTCACAACACAAGGGATTCATGCTTGCCCTGCTTGAGAACCCGCAACTCTACGAACATGACCGGTTCACGGATCTCATGCACGCAGTTTTCCATCTGGCAGAAGAGCTGATCTCCCGTGAACGTCTTGTGAATCTCCCGCATGCAGATTATGATCACCTGTCCGTGGATATCGCCCGGGTATATGGTCAGCTTGTAGTGGAATGGCTGACCTACATGCAGCATCTTAAAAAACATTACCCGTATCTCTTCTCATTAGCTATGCGCACGAATCCTTTTGATGCGAATGCAAGTGCAATTGTGCAGTGATGAGTGGTTGTTGGGTCAGAAATTCTTTTTTTAAGAACTCGATGCTCGCGTCATCCCCTTATGCCGATGAATATGACCTGAATTGTTGACCCGGGCACATATTTCCTGATATATAGTCGGGCAAGCACCCCAGAACTGTGGGAAAAATGGATGCTTACTCCAGCACCGCAAGCAGGTTTTCACCGCATATAATATCAGTGATTACAGATCCGGTCGGGGCGAGGGAAAATACCGGTTTGTGCCGGGCCTCAGCCTTTGCGATCCTGCGCATCTGTTTCTTTGAGAGCAGGAATGCCCGCATCTCTTCCTGTTCCGACAGGCTCTCCAGACTTGCGCATCGGAGAGGCGTAGTGGCAATGTTGAATGCAGCATTGACATCGGCATGCAGGACAAACCCGCAATGGGGGCACTCGAACCTTTTCCCTAACCTCCTGCCAAACTCACCACAACGGCAGCATCGTGTGGATGTGTACGCCGGGTTCACGTAAATGATGGGTATTCCACGCTTACGTGCCCGTCTCTCCACCATTCGCTGGAGTGTGAAAAATGAACCGTTATCAAAGGTGAATTCATTGGCGAACGTGTTTTGTTCGTGGGGTGAGTAACGGGCAGAAAAGAGTTTTTCAAACTTGATGCCGGTGCCCAGCGATTCGGCAAATGTTACGATCTGCCGCGTGATAGATGCAAGGGCGATTTTGAACGAACTTCGTTCACGCGTTTTTGACCGTTTTAATTTCCAGAGTTTGCCTTCTTTCCAGAGTTTTGTGCAATTGCTGACAGAGTGTGTGCGAATGTGATGGATACTTTTCCCCAGTTTCAGGTTTTTTCCGCTTGCCGGGTCTGCGGCAACTGCCACATGGCCCGTGGTGTTTAAGTCAACACCGATCCAGCGGATTTCATTGAGTGTGGCGAAATGAACTTCAATCACCTCTCTTTCTGGAATTCCGACTGCGGTACGATCAAAAAACGTATCTTTCAACGGTCTTCTACAAACCCTCCTTTTGCTTACTTGGAAAGGCTCAGCAAATCGCGACCCCTAAAAAGCTCAGCATATCGTGACCCTCAAATGGCCATTTTAGGTTCAGCATATCGTGACCCCTAAAGGATAAAGTTCGACGTTCATTGCTCCTTTGGTGGGGCATAATGGAAT
>JAUSBW010000165.1 GCA_030651815.1 Methanoregula sp. | reverse complement strand
CCTGAACTCGGCAGAGTTAGGGGTATCATAATCGAGCATTAAACCTCTTTTGGCAAACGAACGCACCAGCAAAGCGGAAACTATAAATACTATAATCCCTAATATTAAGGTATATGGAAGCATGGGTATCAGATTGGTTGACAGAGCAACGGAAAGCTGGTGAAAAATGCCTGGATATAAATACATCCAGAATAAACCCTATGTCTATCACTCGACCAGCAGATACGACAAAGAGACAAAAGGTCCAAAAAAGGTCTCAAAATATCTCGGCAGACTTGATCAAAAATATGGCCTGATCAGAAAGGAAGACCGCCGACCGGGCGAGCATCCGAAAATCAGAACAATCCATGAATTTGGTAACGCTGCTGTTATCGCTGAAGAACTTGACTCTCTTCTACCGGTCCTCAAATTAGCATTTCCGGGATCATACGATGAGATTGTTGCATTGGCATCAGCTCGGGTTTCCGGGTACGTTCCCCTCAAACGTATTGCAGATGTGTGGGGAAAACTGGAGAATGTTCATAATGTCCACCCGAATTGCGATCCAAAAAATCTCTCGGCCGTTTTGCGAGAGATCGGCGCTGACCGATCTGCCCAACAACAGATCTTCTCTCATTTGAACTCACAGAGTAAACAACGGATTTATGATCTCAGTTTTATCCTATCAGATTCGTCATCAATTGCTCTGACAGAAAAAGCATACATTTCAGACGGCGTATATCTCCCCCACTATCACATCGCCCTTTTCTGCGGACGTGATTCCGGTCTGCCGGTTATGATACGGTCGCTGCCTGGAACCATTACCGATGTAAGCACATTGGATCTTGCACTCAAGGAGATTGACATCCGTGACAAGATTCTGCTACTTGACCGGGGATTTATTTCTGATGACAATTTTACTGCAATGGCAGGACGGTCAATCCAGTTTGTTATCCCACTCAAACGTGATAGCATTCACTATGCGACTCGAATTCATCTTACCGGGCACTTCCAATATCATAAACGATTGGTTCATTCCGGCAAACATGCAGTTGATAACTTCATGCTCTATCTCTTCGAAGATGATGATCTTGCGCTCGATGAAAAGAAAACACTATATTCTCGATTTGAGAAGGGACAGATCACCAGATTGGAACTAAATAAGGGTCTGAAGAAGATCGGACGGATTCTATTTCTCACAACTGTAAACTTACCGGAACAGGATGTGTACGAACTCTACAAATCCCGGGATATGGTGGAAAAGTTTTTTGATACGTTCAAGA
>JAUSBW010000164.1 GCA_030651815.1 Methanoregula sp. | reverse complement strand
AGGTGTTTTCGGGCATATGTTCGTTTCGTTCATCAGTTTGTACATCTATTGTAAGATGTTGAACCGCCTCAAATCTGCTGGACTTCTAACTCAATTCTCTCCGCACGACATTCTCATTAAGTTCAGTAAGGTGTATGCATTCCGGATACGTGATGAACGGGTGATTACTGAGGTTCCCAAAAAGGTTCGCGACCTTGCAAAAAAACTGGATTACTCCATGTTCCCTAATTGAACCCGAGTTCAGGCGTGTATATCGAGATCTTCTTGGAGTTTGACGGTGAGAAGAAGATGTGCGAGGTGCAGGAGATCATCAACAGGATCAAGGTGTCGCTTGAAGCCCATATCTCCAAAAGTTCTGTGAGTGTGGTACCGACAAGTCCGGCTGTATGTAAAGGGACTATACCCCCGCCTCAGCAATGATCGCATCGTTTTTGATAATCCTTTATGTATTTCTCTTTTCAGACAATACAATTCCAATACATCTTCACGCGTGAAAAAACCGTGTTCCTTCATCAACAACCGACCTTTTTTGCCCTCACCCGTCAATTACCGGATAGAATTATTAAAAAACCAGAGGAAAACCGGCTATGAAGACCATTATTTATTATTTTACCGGTACCGGAAATTCGCTTGCCGCAGCAAAGACCATCTGTACCCGTCTCTGCGACTGCGAACTGGTATCGATACCCACTCTTGCAGAATCACCGGAAGAGATCGTTCCGGCAGCAGATCGTGTTGGTATTGTCTGCCCGGTCTACGGTTTTGGCCTCCCGTCCATTGTTTCATAATTTGCACAATGACTGGATCTTTCCGGCAACGGCTATTGTTTTGCTGTGCTCACCATGGGTGGCATGGGCGGTTCAGCCCTCCACCAGCTGGATGGTTTGTCCGGAAGCATGGCGGCAGGCAGTTTGATGCTTCATTTACCATCCGGATGCCGGGCAATTTCGTCCCACTCTATAATCCCCCAGGGTAAGAAAAAGGAAGAGATCCTTACGCTGGCACAGGAACGCATCGGTGAGATCGCAGGAATGATTGACAAAGGGCTGATTACCCGGCCGGGGATATCGCCACTCTCGTCACTGCTCAAACATTTCACGTATGCGGGATTTATCAAAAATGTGCATGTGGAGACAAGGCATTCATTGCCGATGAAAAATGCACTTCCTGCGGTACCTGCGCCCGGGTCTGTCCTGTGGAAAATATCGTGATGGAGAACGAAAAGCCATCATGGATGCACCACTGCGAACTCTGCCTTGCCTGCCTGCATTTCTGCCCGGTTGCAGCGATCCAGCTGGAACCAAAAACTAAAAAGCGGGGACGATATAAAAACCCGTCCGTAACTATTGCGGATATGAAAAAACAGCGCGGTGAATGACCGATAATTTATATTTCTCTCTTGTGTATCAACCTGAAGTTCACAGACGCGGTTGTTGCTGGGTTCCGCAGTGGAAGGTACCGAATCCTTCTACCATGGCCCGGGCATTGATCCCGATTACTTCTCTCTCCGGAAAGAGATTCCGGATGATCTTCAGTGCCTCCGCATCATGCGGATCCTTAAACACCGGAACGATAACAACAGAATTCCCGATATAGAAATTGGTATAGCTTGCCGGGTAACGCTCGTCACCGTCCATGACTGGTGCCGGCATGGGCAGCTTCACGACGGTGAGGGGTTGTCCGCTCTGGTCACAGGATTGCCTGAGGATCTCATAATTGTCATGCAGGGCCGGGTAATTTGCATCTGCGATATCCATTTCATAGGCACAAACTACGGTTGACGGGCCGACAAACCGGGCAATATCATCGATATGCCCATCGGTATCGTCGCCGACTATCCCATCATTGAGCCAGATGACCTTCTCAACACCGAGATACTCTTTGAGCCTTTCTTCGATCTGATCTGCTGACAAGCCCGGGTTACGGTTGGGATTTAAGAGGCAGGCACGGGTTGTCAGTACCGTTCCTTTGCCATTTACATCAATCGAACCCCCTTCCAGCACAATACCCGGAGTGAAGATGGGAAGGCTGAGCCTGCGGTTCATTGTGAGCGGGATCCTGCCATCACGGATCTGGTCCTCGTATTTTCCACCCCATGCATTGAAGTCCCAGTGGACAATGGCAATCTTTTGCAAGGCACGGTTTACAAGGAATGTCGGGCCATAGTCACGGATCCAGACATCGGAATACTCACTGGTATGCAGGGTGATCCGGGACAGATCTGCGCCCGCTTCTCTGAGCCGTGCCCTGACTTTGCGGTGGATAACGGCAGTGGGGACAAAGAGTTCAACCCGCTCAGAAGTATGGACTGCCCGGATGAACTCATAGTACGCCTCTTCCACTGCACTAAGGTCGAAAAAGGTGTTGTTGTTGTGCGGCCACGAGAGCCAGACTGCATGATGGGGTTCCCATTCTGCGGGCATATGGAACCCGCGGTTCCGGGGAGTATCCCTTTCCCGCAAGTCTGGAAAAGCACCGCTCTCTCCCGGGAAAGCAACTCCGATCCGCCCGTACGTTTCGGGACGACGATTCCGGAAAAATCCCCATGATCCCCGGACCGTGTGGTTCATGGAAAGGTCGAGCGATGCAATCACCGTCTCTTCGCCATCACCGGCCTTTGTCATGATCCTGCCAAAAGCATCGCAGATGAACGATCCGCCAAAGAAGCGGCAGCTCTCTTCCTGACCTGCCCGGTTCACTGCCGCAATATGGACACTGTTTGCCACTGCATGGCTTCGCTGGATCAGCTCCCATGCCTCCTGCCAGTTCCCTTCAGCGGGTTCATCACCCCCGGGATGGCCGATTGCAGTCGGGTAAAAGATGATCTCCGCCCCGTCAAGTGCAACGCACCGCGCTGCCTCCGGGAACCACTGGTCAAAACAGATCATGACCGCGATTCGCCCGTACCGGGTATCAAAAACCCGGTAGCCCTCTCCGGGATAGAAATATCCCTTCTCAAAGAATCCGGGATCCTGAGGTATGTGCACCTTGTGGTAGGGGGGGTAAAGCGTGCCATCGGCATCGATCACTACAGCAGTGTTATAGAACCGGCCTTCGGGCGTTTTTTCGTAGAGCGGAACGATGATCACGACATTATATGCCCTTGCAATGTCTGAAAAAATTTTTGTGGATGCACCGGGAATGGTCTCTGCAAATGCTGATGCATCGATACCGATATGCTGCGGGAAGTAGCGGGTTTTGAAGAGTTCCGGAAGGCAGATGATGTTTGCCCCTGCTTTTGCTGCCCGTTCTACCTTGTCCTGCGCCTTTTTCAGCATCACATCCGGGTCATTTCCGACAGCCATCTGGATGAGCCCGATAGTTACTGTACCCTGCATACTCTTCGTGCTATACGGGTTTTTTTTACTGGGATATCATGCTATCCAAAGATTATGCGTTCACTCTGGTGCAGCATGGGACCTGTTTGTCTGATCCATGTGGTGTTTAAACCGCTGCAATATCCAGTATAAGTAAAATATATATTCCAAAAAGTTAAATATACTTTTTAAAAAGTAAAGGATAGTTTACATTATCTATCCTTTCGTGGAGTTGTACGAGTATGATTAAGCGAACCTGTTCGTCATCTGTTCCCACGTTCTCCCCAGAGCGCGAAAAAAAAGAACCGGGTATCGGTCATAGTCTTGGGGACGGGAGAATCCGTTTTGCCCTTACTGCAGGGGCTTGTCTGTTTGCACTGGTGATTGTGTTAAAAAATATTCTCTATGTGCCTGAAAGCAGACTTTTACCGGATATTGTTGTGTATATCGGCATCTATACCGGTTTTTCCCTGGTGTATCCGGTTACAATACATGAGCGGCATTCCCGGAAGATCAACAACCCGGCCGTATGGAGTGCACTTCTTGTGATCCTGACACTTGCAATCATTGTCTTCTATGCACTCTGAAATGAGCAGGAATACCATGAACGTGAACCCTGCCATTATCGCCATGAGGCACCGCTCATTTAAAATTCACAACTCCATGATGCATTTACATCACCGACAAATGTCGACCCATTTAACTTTTCCCGGATTCCACGGGATATGGGAGTTCGACATGCCAGCAGCAGGTGAAGATACCAAATCACTGACGAACGTTTGGAAAAAGACAAACGAACAACAATTGTTTA
>JAUSBW010000155.1 GCA_030651815.1 Methanoregula sp. | reverse complement strand
CCTGAAGAGTTCGTGCAGCCGGCAAGAGCAACCCGGGATTTTTCCGGCCCGCTCATGGTATCCGGCGAAAAAAGGAGATCTAATACCCGATCTTCACGATGGGGACCGACCCGATATCGAGATACCAGCCCCCGTCCCGGGTATACTTCGGCCAGGTGACATTCATGCCACCGTTGGGATCCCCGGTCTTTGCGAACCGGGTCCAGAGATCCACGAGATTGTCAGAGACCGAGTCCGTCACCGGGTCCGGTCGCATCGGGACCTTGAACAGTAAGATAGCTTCGCTCCCGTGGAACGCCTCATACGGCTGACCGGGCAAGATATAGGAATACTTGTAAAGGTACGTGCCTGCATTCAGGTCTGCCATCGATCCCGCTACAAACTTCGCAGCGTCTTTAAAGTCGTAGTCCGTCATGATCTGTTCGAGGCGGATCTGGACCTCTGCGGTTGAATGAGCAGGATACTTTGCAAGAACGGTATCTGCATCCTTCCCGAACCGGTTCTGGATGAATGCTTTGTATTCCGGAACGGTCATGTTCGCATCCGCAGCAAGTGTGGCCCCTTCATCGCTGTTCGTCCCGATGATAAGGGGAACCGGGTTCTGACGGTGGAGACGGTACAGGGTATCCGGGGAGTCGGGGATCAGCCACCCGTCAATCATGGGTATGAACCGGAGGGTATGCACGAACCAGAACGAGGATGACGGCCACGGTGTTGCATTAACCAGATCCCCGGAACTCACCGTTCGCATCTGACGGATTGCATCTGGTCCAGAGTATCCAAAACTCTGTACAAACTCTTCCCCCCACTGTTCGGCATCTGCTCTTGGAGAGACAATATTCAAAATCGTCCCGTTCGTCCACAACGGACCGCTCTCGACAATTGCCTGTTGGTAAAGCCCCTTGCTTGCCGGGCTGACAAGATGTATGAGGGTGCTTGTGGCTCCTGCCGACTCTCCGAATATCGTCACCCTTGATGGATCACCTCCGAACTCTCCGATATTACGCTGGACCCACTGCAGAGCAGCAATCTGGTCGAGGAGCCCGTAATTGCCCGAGACATTATACGGGGACTCGTCATCGAGCTGGGGGTGGGCGAGGAAACCGAGAGCTCCAACCCGGTAATTAGTCGTAACGACAATAACTCCCTTTTCTGCAAGGGCAGTGCCGTTATAGAGTGGCATAGAGCCGGATATCTTTGCAAATGCCCCGCCATAGAAAAAGACCATGACGGGCAGTTTCTCGTCAGCACTCTTTGCAGGCGTCCAGACATTGAGATACAAGCAGTCTTCACTCAGATTCAGGGTGGGATTGATAGCAGCCGGCTGGGGACACGCCGGTGAGAATAATTTCGTTTCCTTCACACCGCTCCAGGGCTGTACTGGCGCGGGCGGTCTCCACCGCAGGTCCCCGGTCGGGGGAGCTGCGAACGGGATGCCGGTGTAAACCCGGAGACTGCCCTGCTGTAATCCTGAAATCAAACCGGCGTCCGTCTTGACAACACTGTCATCTGTTTTCACAAGACCGGCATCCGGTCCCTTCTGGGTACATCCTGCCATGAAAGAAAACCCGCTAAGGATAAGGCAGATTACCAGAACACTACTTGTTACTTTACCCAATTGCATACGATTCCATCCCTCTCTTCTTTCAGACAAAAAGTGCCAGCGTCCCGCTGAATGGCAGATTGTTAAATAACCCGCTTTCTCTTTGTCATCAGGATCAGACCAGAGAACTTTTGTGATTATTACGCTACCATATTTATAACGCTATGTATATGTTATGTTCTTAGCCTCCTTCCTTTCTGGTATTGCTCAGTCGTTTCCGGTCTTCACGCTCCCAAAATCTCCTGTACATTCCTATTCCGGTGCCCGTTCCGGTTACGGCCAATTGTATAACGGCATGCGATGACCGGCTCAGGGCTGGGCCGTTACAAAGAGACCCGGCCAGCCCCCGGGTTTCGGAGGTGGCGGGTGGGACCCGGACCTTCCTGTACCGGTGGAGCTGAGCCCCTCCCTTTCGATTACCCAGCACGCCTCACCGAAAACACGCCCCTCCCCTCCGCGGGAATTTCATAAATCCCGCGCTCTCTTCCGGATGTTTCCCCTCTCCATCTGACAGATGATCCCCTGGATCTTTTTTTTGGTTAATCTCCTCACAAGGGTATTGATAGTTTTGTTAAATAATTTCCGGATAGGACACAGAGCATTTTTTCATTTTTTTTGAAATCTCTATAAAAGAAAATTGATAATGATTTTATTCATAAACTGATTTTTATTTACTAATGAGATTAATTACAGAAGGGTCATCAGTATCAAGCGTGAAAGTAAGGAGCGAGCCGTCATTTTTGGATTGTTCCATTAAGCCAAGATATGTCTTGTATTCTGGAATATTCCTGGCAGGTTTATAGATGCGTTGAGATGGGGTAAGCCAAAATGTGGCGTACTCCGCATCTGCCTTTTCGTCCAGATTGAAAACCTTCATTGCTATCTGATTTGCTTGATTTACTACATCAAGGAGATGATGCTGGTTGCGTTACTTGCACTGCCTTCTCTTCATTTGAAGCAGATGTTGGTTGCACGCCTTTAACAACACTCTTAATTATCGAAGAATCTTTAGTATCAAGCGTGAAAGTAAGGAGCGAGCCGTCATTTTTGGATTGTTCCATTAAACCGATATATGTCTTGTAGTCTGGAATATTTTTTTCAATGGTATAAATGCGTGCAGATGGAGTAAGCCAGACCGTAGCATATTCAGCATTTACATTTTCGTCCACCATGATAACCTGCATCGTTATCTGATGTTCAAATGTGCCGTCAATGAGGGTCTGATTCGTTGCAGTACCTGGCGAAACCGCAGTCCCCGGAACGGTATCCTGTATGCCAAAAAATGCACCGGTACATCCGGCACTCAGCAGTACGATAATGAGTATCCCCACGCAAGGGAGAATTCCGGATCGTATACGGGATTGTGATTGTTTTTTATCGGACATTATATACCTCTGGAACGATTATTTGAGGTTCAATGGAAAAAAGCCTTTCTCACACAACTCTTAACCGGTTCTGATATTCCGGCAATTGCCAGAATAAGAATATGAATGAAAATACGTTTCCCATAAAACAGTTTTGGAATAATTGTTTCGAATAATCGTCTCGATTAATCAATCGAAATAATCACAGCATGTGCGTGTTCAGATCCTGCAAAAATTTTTGTAAATTCAAAAATGCCCTGCATGACACTCGACTCGTTCCGGATTAGCTTGGTCCATTCTGGTACCGCTCACTTTCCCAAAATCTCCGGTACATTCCTGTTCCGGGCAACCGTCAAACAGCAAGCAATGACTGGTTCAGGGCTGGGCATTTGTGTGAGAGGGGCCAGCCATGCAATTCCCGGGTGGTTTTGACCCTCAGCCCCGATATCCCGTTCTCATGTGTCCTCCATGGGCCGACTACCCGTCCAGGAAATGATTAGGTACACCGGCAGGAACGAGTCGATATCGGCGTGGACATTCGGGTTCTGCCACCCGTTTCTTCTGGTATTCCCCACGGCCCTGGCCCGGGACGATCCGCAGATATTCCACCGGCATGACTGGCAGAGCCGCGTTGCAATCGCAAAATTACCTCTCAATGACGGTGGGATAAAAATACTAAAAGCAGCAATACTATCCTGTTTCCAATGGCGGCGATCTTCTGATTTTTTCCTCCGGCATCAGAGCTCATTGGGACACGATGACCCGTCATTACCCCTGGCATTTCATGGGTTTTCTTGTCCTCGCAAACATCATACCCCAGATCTACATACTCATAAACATCTTCTGGATCGGGCGCATCAGCACAGATGCGTTTGCAATCACCGAACAAAATGTATTCATTGAACTGGTAATCGAGGTCCTCATCGCCACGATCCCGGTGGGGGTCCTTGCGCTCACCGCCCAGCACTATCACAACCGGGAAAAAGTTTGCGAGATCCTCAAAGCCGGACTGATCCTCCAGGCTGCACTCTCACTCACCCTGATGGCG
>JAUSBW010000146.1 GCA_030651815.1 Methanoregula sp. | reverse complement strand
GAAGGGAATAGCACCTTCAGCACCGACAACTCTGCCGTCTTTGACACCGCCTTTATGGAGTGCCCCGAATGTCTGGCCTGATAGGTGGCCCTTGACTTCGGTACCGCAGAACAGCATGAACCTGATGTTGGGGTTGGCAATCACGTTGGCGATGACCTTTTCAAGACCGAGATTTTCAGTCTTACAGGAACCGCACATTGCGGCGCCCGCGTCACAGATGCCCTTTTCGTCGAGGTGTGAACCCATGGTGACAACAGCCACCGGGCTGTTGGCGTCACCTGAAATAAAGTCTCCCTTGACGAGCGGCCATCCACTTGCTGGTGATTTCTTGTCTGCCATCTTGTTCACCTCATCCCACCAGTGCCGGCACAATGATCAGGATCAAGGCAAGGAGTAGTCCTGCCACAAATCCGACCAGACCGGTCGCGGTAACTGCCGAATCAATCTTGTTGGTCCTTACGAGGATCTGAGACTTATAGCGAATGTTCTCCACCATATTCTCGATCGCCACCATCCTGACAGGCCCTGTAGATTTTGCTTCTTCTGCCATCTCTTTCACCTCATCATCAGGATTCCGACCAGGGCAAACGAGACGATCAGACCGATCATCAGACCTTCGATCTTTCCTGCATAAACCCCGGCGGCAAACTTGTCCCGGTATCCGATGTCCGTCACCATCTTTTCGATGACTTTCATACGGGCGGTAATGAGTGCCATTTCACCGGACAGCGGGCGTACTTCGCCGCCAGTCTCTTCAGCGCCACCGCCAGCTTCCTTGACTTCAACGACAATGGCATCAGCAGCGAACGCACCCGGGTCACGGGCTTTCAGTTCGTTGATTTTGGCCTTGATTGCGCCCAGGTCTTCGCTTTCCATGATGTTGACGACTTCAACCTGTTCCTGGAAGCGCTTGATCGCAGCATCATTGAGGTTCTCGATGAAGGGAATAGCACCTTCAGCACCGACAACTCTGCCGTCTTTGACACCGCCTTTATGGAGTGCCCCGAATGTCTGGCCTGATAGGTGGCCCTTGACTTCGGTACCGCAGAACAGCATGAACCTGATGTTGGGGTTGGCAAT
>JAUSBW010000113.1 GCA_030651815.1 Methanoregula sp. | reverse complement strand
AAGAGGCTCATCTCATCATCTTCGATCGGGCGGTGGGAAAACCATGGGACGAGAAGATATTTTTGGAGAAACGGGTTTTTGAGGGATCAGAAGATCATCCCGTGCGGTTTCCGATTACCATCTGGGGGATGTGAACGGGTCTGTTTTCGCCAATCCAATTTTGATCCACTAAACGAAAAAAACGCCAATCCAATTTTGATCCACCTGAAGACAAGTTCCACCCAATAGCGATATCAAGCGAGGTGAAAACAATGACAGACATACGCAAGATGACGGGATTTGTTCACCGCAAGGATAAACCTCGCAAAAATCGCTTGTTTTCTCAAAATACGCGAGATTTCAGGGGTAAAAATTGCTCTGAAAACCGGTATGAAAGTTATGACGTCAGAGGAATTTTGCCGGGCGTAAAAAGTCCCGGTCACACGAAAAGCCAACGCGTATTTTTTGTTCATGCTTTCATGCACGAGCAATAGTTTATACTATTTCGTCCTGCATCTGTACCCGCAATATCTGGCTTTTCTCAGATAGAGGCAGCATCCCTGCAAATCGAAACAATCCTCTCCCCCGCCTTCCCGTCACCATAAGGGTTCTGCCACTCTTTTTTAACAAAAAGCATCCGGCTCGCTGCATCAACGATACGTTGTGCATCCGTACCCGCCAGCACATTCGCCCCGGTATCGACAGTCTCCGGTTGCTCGGTGTTTTCCCGCAGGGTTACGCAAAAGGCACACCCGGAATACAGGATACCCCCTGGACACCGCCAGAGTCCGTCAAGATGAGGCGGGCATGTGCCTCAAGTTGCAAAAATTTTTGGTCATGTCAGAACATCGGCTAAGATCAATTTTTGCGACGCATTTGCGGCCCATTTGCGACGCATTATTTAAGGACATACGAGATCATCTTGGCTATATCCTGGTTCATCTAATTTTCACCAGTCTTTTTTAGTATCTCAGCAAACGAAGGCTCTGCTGATGGCTTGATACCTTCTCCATTATGAACATGATGCGGAAAAGTTTCTATTTCGCTATGATGGGGTGCATTGTCCCATCGTGTAATCAGCTTTTTTTCTTTATTCAGCCAGTGATATGAATAATCTATTTTATGCAGACTGGAATCAATGTATTCAAAAACGTGAAGTTCACAGCCATCTCTCAGCTCTAATACAAACCTGATAAAGCCACTATTCACACCGATAAATTCCCGGATAAGCCGGAAATTCACAACTTCCGGGCTCTTTTTAGCGATTCTCTTTAAAAAATCAAAATAATCACCGATCATCCAATTGCCTCAAAGAGCGCTTTTCTCTCTTCCTGTAACTCCTTATACACATCACGGGATGCTTTCCACTCGAAAAAATCCATATCGTCCCCCAGTGACCCTGCTAAAAATTTTTTATAGAATTCTTCCGTTTTCATACCATATTTTTTTTCAAAATATTTCATGCTATTATAAATATCAGTTAGTTTCTGGTTTATCTCTTCTATTCTTGATTTAATCGTCCTGCTTACCACGCCCTTAACAAAATCCTTTGAAAGTTCGGTGTTCTTTATATCTGCTGCCATCGGTATCACCAGCTCATACAATAGTAGATACATACCATTTATTTAATTGCATACTATTGTATTGGTTATCTCCGTGAACTACCCCACGCTTATGCATGGGGATTCCTACGAGTGTACTGGAATATCCCGACCTGTTTTTTGTAAATTACCAGTGAATTGTTAATAGCCCGTCCACAAGGCATTTGGTGATCGGAACTTCCTCAAGATGTTGACCGCAACTATTGCGATCTCTATTGAGGATATTCCCGCTATCACATGACATATCAATAAATTCCAGATATCACAATAATTATCTTTCACCGGCATACTATAATATTAATGAATTCCCCAAACCCGGAGCAGGAAAAAGGCACTATGCCTCCCCTTCACGGCAAATCCGGATTGCCATGGGATATGAAAATTGTTCTGCTCTGGACTGCCCTTTGTATCGTAAGTATCTATACGCCCGTGATCAACCAGTCATTTATCCGGATAATCCTGGCACTTCCGCTGATCCTGTTCATTCCGGGATATGTGCTGTTGGCAGCATTATTTCCGGATTCCACGGATATAGATGCCATTGAGCGGATTGTGCTTTCCATTGGTACCAGTATCGTTGTCACTCCGTTAATCGGTCTTTGCCTGAATTTCACTTCATGGGGAATACGATTGGACCCCCTCATCATTTCCCTCACTGCGGTAATCGTTGTGCTCGTTATCATTGCGGGAATCCGCCGTACCCGAACCTCTCCGGATGCGCGGTATACCATTCCCGTACCGGAAATCCGGCAGACTGTGCAGAATGAATGGGCCATGAGGAATGGATCCAAGAGAGATCGAATCCTGTTCTTTGCAAGTATTTTTGCAATCGGGCTGGTAGTTCTTTCAGCAGTTCTTGTCATTACCCTGCCAAAACCCGGTGAAAAATTCTCGGAATTTTTTATACTGGGAGAAAACCGGACTGCGGATTCTTATCCCCGCGTCATCATTCCGGATATTTCGTATCCAATGTATGTCGGCATTGGTAACCATGAGTTCCGGACGGTTAACTACTCGGTAGAAATATATCTTGTACCAAAACCGGCGAATGAAACAATTGTTGCAACATCGCAGCCCGCAACGATCCTTGTAAAGACGTATTCTGTTACGCTCAGTCATAATGAGACATCCGTCATTCCGTTTGACCTTATCGCTCAGGACGCGAATTACAACCGTGTAGATTTTCTGCTCTTCGATGAGACGCCCCCCGGTCACGATATTACCGGACTCAACCGGGTGAATGCAAGCTACCGCAACCTTCACCTCGGGTTTAACGCGACCTTTCCAACCACGGAATTTTTCATTCTGGGAGAAAACCGGACCGCAACTGCATACCCCGAAACGATAAACTCCAAAACCCCGCATTCAGTGTACGTTGGTGTTGGAAACCATGAGTTCCGGATGATCAATTATACGGTCGAGATGTATCTTGTACCACAATCGGTGAACAGGTGGGATGTAGATCGATACCAGCGTGCTGTAGAACGATTCCAATCAGGGATTATTCCTCTGAAAACTTACACGGTGGTTCTCAATCACAATGGGACGTCGATTCTGCCATTGAACTTTTCTGTACCGGATGACGGGAATTACCGGATGGATTTCCTGCTCTTCAACGAAACAGTGGTAGGGCAGGATATCACCGGACTCAATCGGGTGAACGCAAGCTACCGTAACCTCCACCTTGGGTTTAACGCGACTTCTCCGTTAGTATCGAAAAACACCACTGCAATCCGGTAATCCCGATGAACCAACTGATAATTACATTTTCAGACCGGGTCTGCACCCCCCAAACGATCTTGTGTGGTTCATTGAAGTGTACTCACGATTCCGATCAATTTCAGGATGCAGAGATGACTCAGGACACCGGATACACAACAAGCCAGAAAAACCCTATGATTCCGATGGCCACAAGCATACAGGCACATGAAATTGGCGGAGCCATTTTCATATTAAAGAGGAGAACATGTGATTCGTCCCTCTCAAAGATCCCAGTCAATTCAGAATCGTGTTTCGTACTGCAAATCTTTTTGCGATCGATCAAGAGATTACACGTACTGACATGTAAGAAAATCGTCAGAACGTGCTGCCCATTTCACCGTGAATCCCCATGAATACCTGCGCCATCATTCCGGAAAAGGACCCCTCCCTCACGCTGATCGCATTTCAGCTGGTATCGGTGCTTGGCGCAGGGGTATTTCTCTTTACCTCACGATTCTACCCGTTCGCTTTGGTACCCGCGATACTGCTCCTCGGTATGGCAGTGTTCCTGGCCGGGTATTCCCGGTACAGACTCTTCAGTATCCTGCTGATCGGGATATTTACCGCCCTCATCCTTTCATTACGATTTGATTATCTCCCATGGGGGGATCCATGGTATGAATATGGAATGATTCAACGGATCCTTGCATTTCAGTCACTAGACCCTTCAGTCTATCCAGCTCAACTTCCGGTAATGCACGTTATCGTTGCGACATTATCTCTTTTTTCCGGGATCAACCCTCTTGATTTACAAAAATGTATCATCCCTTTGCTTTCGGTTATTGGATTGTACGCCGTCTACCGGTTTACAAAAGATATTTCATCATCCACAGAAACCGCTTTTTTTGCAGGACTCCTTCTCCTCTGCGGAACTCCCTACCTGCACTGGACCACGCAGGGTGTGCGCGAAACACTTGGAATTGCATTGTTCGTTCTGGCCCTCTACGTCTCCTTTACCGCAATACAATCCCATAAAAAAGGGTATCTCTTTGTTTCTCTCCTGCTGACTGGCGGGCTGGTTCTCACCCATGATCTATCGTCAATAATGTTTCTTTTGGTCTGGATCGCCGTGTCCCTGACCTTCCTCTACCTGATGTGCGATATGAACCGGATTCGTACGACCGCTCTGTTCTCACTTCTCATTGCATCAACTGCCGTCATCTTTATAGTAGCATGGGGGTGGAGGAGTTCGACATATGGATATTCACAATTCAGTAGTCTGGTAAATACCGTTTTTCATTCAGAGTACGGGATTCCTTTATTTATCCTGAGTCTTATCGTTCTCTACCTGCTCCCCCTGAAAATACCGGATAAGATCCTGGTGCTGCGATCCATTGTAACCAAAATTCTTATTCGGAAAAATATTATCTATGCCGTTTTTATTACCGGCACGGTAGTGAGCAGTGGGGTTGTGCTTCATTTTATCCTGGGAAAATCCAGTTTTGTCCTCAGTTATCCGTTGCCCATGTTTTTCAATGGCCTATGCATGATTTTACTCTCGCTCATCGGACTGTATTATTTCCTCGAGATTGACCGGCTCCATGTCCTTGCATGGATTGCAGCACTCGCGCTGATCCTCGTGTTATCCATGAGTAACCTCGTACCGTTTGTTGATCCCCTCCGGTTCATGGAATTTTTGTATATCCCTCTCGCCATTATCGCAGCATTTGGGGTGAGCTTTATTGCGGGACATTTACGGCTCTCAAAAATATTGCCACTCGTGCTTGCAGTATTTGTCATCATAAGTGTGGCAACCTCTTTTCCCCCGGTGGTATTGCTGGGAAACTCATTTGAACCGGGACACCCGTTATTTGATACAAGGAGCTGGGTGATTCAGCACAATGCTTCAGAAATTTCCGCAATTTCCTGGCTGGACAATTCCTATGCGAGCGGGATCATTGAAACCGATTCATACGTAAGGTATGCTGTAATCGGGATTATCCGTACGGATGCCCTCACTATCCAGTCTGAATATACCTTCGTGAAAGAGGGGGGATATCCTCAAAGTTCAGATACCAGCGCGGAACAACACTATCTGCTTATCCTCTCAAGATTTACGGATTATATGGAATTTGGTGCACAATGGCTGAAAGAAAAAAAACCTCTCGATAGAGAGGCTCTCACAAGAATTAACCGGGATTGTAATGTTCTCTATGATAACGGAAATGCGGTAATTTATTCATTTTCAACTCATTAAATTATGTGTTTCAAATCGAAAGGGAAGGGACCTGTTTGATGTGAATGTATTTTTACCATTTTTCTCTCCGGTCATATTAAAAGTTAGAAATCCTTAGTCAGGTACTGGAATGTTTCGCCCCTCAACAAAATTTATCGTTCGTCTGGCAATCGGCATAATCCTGGTAATTTTATTGTTTTTTTTCGTATCGCCTTCTGCAGTAATCCAGTCACTGCGATCTGCAAATCCCTTTTTTCTGTTCTGCGCAGTCCTTGTCTATGCGCTTGCATTCCTCCTTCTCACTACCCGCTGGCGGATTATTGTTGCCCATATGGGCGGATATATTCCCCTTGGTGAAGCCTACCAGGCATTTGCCGGAGGTGTCCTGTATTCAGACTTTACACCCGGGCGTATTGGCGATTTCACCCGGGCAATTCTGGTAAAAGAGAGGATTGGCATCCACAAGGGCACAATCTCGGTTTTTATCGACCGGTACATTGACATTATCGTCCTGACCGGTTTGGGTATTGCTGCCCTTGTCGTCTATTCATCGCGCTTTGCATCCATTCTGCCCATATTTGCCCTCATTGTTCTCGTGATCATTTTTGCCGGTGTCACCGTTTTATTTCTCCGGAATTCGTGGATCTTTTTATTGATGCAGAAGATCCCTTTTTTCAATATACCGGAATTCGCATCGCATCTCCAGAATGCCTTTTTGGAATTCAAGAACGGGAAAAAAGTTATTGCTGAAGGGATTATCCTTACCTTATTGGCCTGGGTTACCCATGCCCTTCGCATTATTCTGATCACCATGGGTCTGGGATATACACTTCCCCTGCCCGATTTATTCCTGATACTTCCCCTGATCAGCGCGCTATCACTTATCCCGGTAACAATAGCGGGTCTTGGGTTGGTAGAGGGGGGGTTGATGGCGGTTATTGCCGGGTATGGAGTCCCCTTGTCCGCCGCGCTCTCTATCGCCATAATAGATCGGGGTCTTACCATGCTCTTTCACTTTGCAGTGGGGGGACGATGTGCGGTGAAAAATATACTGCAATAATCTGAGGAAAAGATCGTTTTTTTACGGGTTATTATTCATCATGATGATAAGCCCGTTATCATAGTATGATGAATATGAATTCTTTGAAATCAATTGCCCGGAATCGATTTTTGTAAAGCTATGCTGCCCGAATTTACCCCCGCTATTCAGGATGCCGGTTTTAATGAGCGTACGATCGAAAACCGTGTATGAATTGACCCGTGCGAAGGTAGTCCACCACTCACCAAATGATACGTCCTGACTTGTTGTATATGATTTCGAATATGCAACAGTATCTCCCACAAAAGGACTTGTCTCAAATCCGTTGATGATACTGGCGAGAGAGAAAAAGGACATCATCACGATAAGGATGCTAATGCATCCGATAATGACTAAACGTTTTTTTAAAGGAACTGCATTGTACAACCAGAGTATACCAGCGGCTCCCAAAAAAACCAGACTAAAAATCTGGAGGAACGGGTACAGGCGATCCGGGAGGAAAAACACGTAGGAGAAGAGAATTCCCATTCCCAATAAGATGGATAGGAGGATTCCATTAAGGATGGTCACGTCCCCAAACCAGAATCTTTTTTTGATACATGAACAGAAACCCATTACAGCTGCAAGTACCAGCAGGGATGAGCCAAGTGTATTTTCAAATAATGTGATAAGGGGAAGTTTGTCGTATCCCATTGGGGGAACATAGGGGGGAGGCGTGACCGGTATAGGCGTGACCGGTATAGGCGTGACCGGGATAGGCGTGACCGGGATAGGAGTAACAAAGAGATTCGCGACTAAAGAATACATATCCTTGAAATATGGATTAAAAACCGAGCTTGCATACTGAACAGGATTGTTACCGGATACTAAACAGATAGCCACAAACAATAACAGAGATAATGTTAAAACTATGAATTTACTTGGAAGAGAAAAAACTCTTTTTTGCAGGATGTGATATATATCGATAATCAATAGTGAAAATACGGTAACAAAAACAATCGCAGTAGAGAAATGGTGCGTGAGGGTCATCGCAACAGCACTCAATACAAAAAGTACGTAAAAAGCAGGTTTATTAGATCGGTAGGTGAAGAGAATTATCGTGAAGCAAATGAGTGCAAATCCATAATTATATGCCTGGTGTTCCGGGTGTTCACCATACATCAGGTAATAATCAAGACACGTGAACAAGAGGGCGGCAACGAGCCCAAACTGGAAATTCACAAACCGCTTTCCGATGATAAAGACAAACAAAACTCCGATTGCGATTAAAAAACTACCGAACAAGAGATAGATTGATTGAGGATTATATCCGGTCAATAGTGCTCCCTCTGACGCAAAAATATGGTGGACGGAAAAAATATTGTAAATCCCAATGGTATTAGAAGAGACATGCCCCGTATCGAGAATTGACATGACAAATACAGGGAAATGAAGACCGAAGTCCGGCAATGATATACCATGGATGAAAATCAAATGATTCGCAAAAACAACATTTATGGATAACAGTACCGCTTTTAGTAATATCACATATCCCTGAATCTGCGTGCGGTAACTTAAAATTTCAACTATTAAGATACCGGCACAGAATGAAATACACAGATAATATGCCACTGTTTTTGTATACTCTCCTAAAAACAGAGACAGGAGGCTCAACGAGAAAAAAATCAAAAATAAAATGGTAAGGAGCTTACCGGGTGAACAGGAACAAAAATTCTGGAGAGGGTTTTTATCTGGTTCAATTTCGTTATCTCCCTTCAGATCAGAATCTGATAACCAATCGAGCGCAATAAAAACGATCATTCCCAGAATTCCAAAAACGACCGAAAAGACAATGCTGTAATAGTTGAGACGTAAAATTACTAAAAAGAGCAAGGATAGCAGTGCAAGAATGCCAAATAAAAAAATACGCTTTATTGGAATCATGTCAAAGAATCTATAATAATTCTCTTTATCCGGACGATTAAACCTTGTTATCACACCTTACTTTTTGGGTGAATGTTGCATTAACTGCACCAGCGAGTTGAGGATAAGTGCAGTATTTAGGAACATTAATCCAATAACGAGAAATACACCCGCAACCGCGGTCAGAGAATAGGGAAACACTTTATTCGCTGTATAATCGGTTATTGCCCAGATCCCCATATAAAAACCGAATAGCATCAAAATAAGTCCCGGCATCCCAAACGATATCAACGGTCTCCTGTATCCAATAATTCCCACCAGGTTGCTGAGCACCGCCATGCCATGACTGAAAAAATTCTTTTTATGCTTATGAGGGACTTCATAATTGACGTCAATTGGAACTTCAACGATTCTGAAACCTTTATCTGATAAATAGGAGATCATAACCGATTCGATGTCGTATCCTGATGGTTCTATTGTAAAACAGTTCAGGGCTTTTGCATTCAATGCCCGGAACCCCGATTGTGAGTCCGTGGATTTATAGGAGGATGCAAATTTTGTAAATGTATCAAGTGTTTTCTGACCGACCTTGCGGTAAAAAGGTATACTGTTTTCATTTTTCAGGAAACGGGATCCTATGACAAGGTCTGCATCATCTTTGAGAATCGGGGCGATTATACTGGGAATCTCTTCCGGGTGATGCTGACCATCCCCATCAAGCATAATAACAATATCTGCATTCAACTGGCGCGCCCGGTCAAAACCTCGCAGCACTGCATATGCCTTACCATGATTTTTCGAAAGACGGATGACTTCTGCGTCAGCATGTTCTGCAATAATACTGGTCATGTCCAGAGACCCATCATCAATTACAATGACGGTATTGACAAATTGTCTGGTCCGGATCACCACGCTCCCGATTGCAATCTCTTCGTTATAAGCAGGAATGACCGCAATAATATTTTTTCCGGATCCTTCTTGATGGAATGCAGGAGAATCTTCTGAAAGAGTCGTAATAATCCATCTACTATTAAAATTTTCAATTTATTTATCTATCTGTTTTGATTTTTCATGGACTCCTTCGTTTCGGCAGTCCGTACAGATAATGATCGTGCTCCGTTGAAAGATCCGGGATATCTGTTGTCACGGCAAGTGATGCAATGTCAAATGCAGGATCCTGCTCAACATCATTGTCTTTATCGGGAGAACTCACCGAAATTGTATACTTTTTTCCAGCCTCAAGATTAACCGGACCTGATGGTCGGAATACAGATCCATCATAGACAACTTCCAATGTTTTTGTCATGTATCCATCCCCCGTGTATACAACCGGAAAAACCCGGATTCAGATAAACATCATAGGATTTCAGGTATTATCAGGTCTCGCAATTGAAATCCATCCGGCATCATAGGCTTTTCGCACCTCAGAAACGCCCGGTAATGTGTCACTATTCAGGACAATTTCGTCCCATACTGATGGAGGAATTATCACCTCCCCAAACTGTTCATGCACCAGATATAGCCTGTCGATTCCTGCGAGATTCATCAGTGGTGACGAGTCACTGACGACCACGAGCATATTCTATATCCTCTTTTAAGTTACTTTCTGTGTAATGTCTTGGTATTTTTCGAAGTTTTAATGCATTATTGAATTGCCAGCGATCCATACCTGCAAGTATGCATGCATTTCCGGAAGACAGCACATCTCGCTGGTATAATCCCAATGCCAGTTCCTTTAAGAGTTCACACTCCATCTCCCCCGGAGGGAACCGGATGACATTTACAATATGTTCCGGAATTTTCAAGCATACATCTGCCATAAAAATACATCCATCTCTGTATTATTTTTATAATGAATAGTGTGTATCCTGTTTTTATTTATAAACCCTGTCATACGGATTAACATTAACTTCCGTTGACCGAGTAATCCGGGATAAAATTTTCAGCAGCGTCGACTTCCCCGCCCCATTCCGCCCGATAATTCCCACAACCTCTCCCTGTTCCCCATCAAACGACACATCCCTTCAGCGCCCGGAATTCTTCGGCAGGTGGAGCACGATGGAATCGCTTGAACGGCGCCTTCACCGAATTGACAATTGCATCGCGGAGGGTGAGGTACTTCTCCTGCGGTCCGCCAATGGTGTATTTCTTGTTGAGATTGCGGACGCGGATGGCGGGATGATCGGAAGATCTGGAGAAGGTTCCTTAAAGAGAATAAATCGTTCTGGTAATATTTGTATCCGGGATAATTGAATCAAACGGTTATGTGAAGGAAATTATCGCAACGGAATTCGGCAATGAAGACATTGGCTTTAAAAAAACACGATGCTCGGGGCAAAGGCGGGATTCAAATTGAACGAACACTGGCCCACAATTATACCGCATGAGCATTATTTATATGATCAAATGATCATTCAATATACATAGCGTTGTGGATTATGAACATCAATATTGGATCGCCTTATGAGGCAGTGATAAAAAGGATCATCGAGAAAGGGTATGCCGGAAACCAGACCGAAGTGATACGACAAGCTATCCTTGCCTATGAGCGAATGCTTGAGGATGAAGAACTCATGCTTGTACATAGAGCCGTTACGACAGAAATGAGTGAGATTGAAACCAAAAAAAATCCATCCTACTCCTTTGATGAGATAAAGAAAATCCTCAAATGCTGACCTTTCAGGAATTATGGAACTTGTTTTTTCAGATTCTGCCAAAAAAGAGCTGGCAAATCTACCTCAGGATATGAAAGCAATATTTCTTATGCATCTTGAGAAGATACATTCCAGACCTCCCAGCAAACATATGAAACATGGCATTCCCTGTCATGTAGAGAAAGTAACAAAACAAGCAAGAATAATCTACGATATCAATGAAGATCGAACGTATATATTACACTGCTTCACCAGTCATAAAGAGTACGAGCACTGGTACAGTTCCTATAAGTGATAGCCAATCGCTTCTTAAAATGTGCTGGTATTCCTAGTTGTCATCCCCATAAGGATTTTCCCAATGTTTTTCCTGATTTAACTGCTCTTTCACACCATCCCGGATCTGCTCAGGACCGGTTCCCACCAGCACATTCGCCCCGGCATCGACAGTCTCCGGTCGCTCCGTGGTATTCCGGAGAGTAACGCACGGCACACCCGGAATACAGGATTCTTCCTGGACACCGCCAGAGGCCGTCAGGATGAGGCGGGCATGTGCCTCAAGTTGCAAAAATTCTAAAAAACCGGTGGGTTCAATGACGGATATCCCGCATAACGTATTGAAGGAAAAATGTGTCCCGGTCTGAGCAGGGGTCCGGAAGGTGAATCCTATACCTTCGTACCCGGATACGATCGGTTTTTAAAATGGGCCTCATCACGATTATTCTCACACGATTTTTTTCAATCTCATCCCTTGGCAGTCCGGTGACTCGTGCGATTTCATCGGTAGATATTCCACTCGCTTTCATGCACTTTATGATCTCGGCATGCCCCTCAGCAAGACCATCGGTTTTCGCTTTTTTAAATGGACCCCCGCTACAAAATAATAAAATCCCGGCGTTTGTGCTGTATCTCAAGTTCATGACAGGTAAGCCCGGACTCGTTTGCAATATCAAGCGCGTGTTCTATTTCAGGGATACTTGTCAGTGTCACCGGTTTGAACTCGAGGCTTCCTGCATCCTTGACAAAATACAGCCATTTATCCTCAGGTGTTTCAAGTTCCTCCAGGGTTTTTAAAAATTTCGGGAGCTCAATAGAATACAAGGCGCAGATCCCCGTTGTAATCTCTAAAATGTTTCACTTCTTTCATCCGGTATTCAGATCGCACATCATCAGAATCTTTGAACATGACCAAAAATTCGCCAGAACAAAAAATGCCACGCATTGTAAATTCATTATTGGGTTAACGTATTTTTAACTGTACAACAGTCACTATTCCTATCGGGGAATGTTTTAATCATCTCTTCATTGTTGCCGGTTATTCGAAATCCTCTATAGTCGTTTATACTTTTTATGAGCCTGCTCAATGGTTAAAATCTCGTTTACAAAAACCGTTTTTCCTTCAATCTCATAATATGCAGTGAATGAGCGCCCTATATGGAGCCGATATATCTTCACATCCTGGCGGAGATTCAATAGTTCTTTATCTCCTCCTTTTCCCGGAAAGGGATCATGTTCTAAGGTCCTGAGATGTGTCTTAATAATCTGTTTACTTTTATCATCGAGCGAATTTACGTACGCGATCGCATCGATATCGATACTGACTGTAAAATTCACACATTAATCTCCGAGAGTGGGACATACCTGTCTCTCTTCCGCAGACGAGCCATTTCCTCAATTAACCGGGTTTCGGAATCGGTTCGGACGAGTTCGTTTATCACATCGTCAAAAGTTTGTCCGGGCTTTTTGAGATGGTGAACGGCTTCCCAAGTGCTCGGGCATACCGAAATCCTCTTAGTGGCGCATTCCTGATCAGTCATGGTAAGTGTGTTTGAACATGGTTACTATTTACTTTTTCTGCATATCACCGATCGAATTATATGGCAGAGACGGATCATATTTTTAGTTCATTCACCAGGTTTGTACCTATGAAACCTCCGCCACCGGTTACCAGTATATTTTGTGTTTCCATGATCATCACTCAGTTTTCATTCGTCCCGGAAATACGGTTTACAATACTAACACTTGCCCTGCCATCCCCATAAGGATTTTCCCAATGTCCTCGCTGGTTTAACTGCTCCTTAACACCATCCCGGATCTGCTCAGGACCGGTTCCCACCAGCACATTCGCCCCGGCATCGACAGTCTCCGGTCGCTCCGTGGTATTCCGGAGAGTAACGCACGGCACACCCGGAATACAGGATTCTTCCTGGACACCGCCGAAAAATTGGTCATGTCAGAACATCGGCTAAGATCAAATTTTTGGTCGTGTCACAAGATCATCTAAGATCCAGGTTTTGTCAAAATCCCGGGACGATCCCGGAAAGGGATAATTTACCAGTTTTTTTTGATTTTACCTCTTGTTCGTGTCTCTTCGTGGAAGGGCTGGCAGTGCGCCCTTCCACGAATGAGACCTTATGGGAGCATGTTCCTCATGGAGTCCGGGCACTCTGCTGCCAGGGGTTTTCTCCGTCGTAGGGTAGGGGGATCTCCCGGACATCATGCGCTGGTTGGTTCTGGTCAGGTTGCAAAAAAGGGGGAATTCCGTCACACCGATTTTAAGAGTCGCTATTTTGAGGTGATTTGAGGTAAACAAGGACAGATCTGCGGTTTAAAATGTACGCTAATGGATGCTATTGAGAGGCAGATCAGCGTGAAGATGACCGATGGGTTGTTGGGATGGAAAAAACAGGGTTTTTTCCGGATCCCGTGATCCGGATATGACCTTTGGAACCCATGGGGGGAGATGAGACCCGGGGTTTCCCTGGTGGCAGAGGTCTCCGTCGTGAGGCATTACACCCCACGAAGGTCTTTGGCTGGCCGGAGCGGCTTTAGGTTGCAGAAAAGGGGGAATTCCGTCACACCGATTTGGGGAACCGCTATTTTGGGGTGATTTAAGGCAAACCGGGGTAGATACCGGGTTTAAAATGTACGCTAATGGATGCTATTGGGAGGCATCCGACTGATCAGATCGATCAATATCACCGCCCCTTAAAAAAACCATCATTTTGATCATGCCCGTTTTCAGAAAACAGCCAGGAATAAAACCGGCAGCCGATAAGGTTCACCGCCTTCTGGCTGAAAAGATCCCACACGGAATATGTGTTTGTGAGTGTAATCGCCCGCAGCCACCAGCTCCGGACAAACCTGACACAGCCCCGGGTCAATAGCACACGAAAACGCGGGAGCACAAAACCCCCTCATCCGCTGCCCCTCACCGATCGGCACAGAAGACGAGGGTCCCCGCGTCATTAGGAACCACCCGGTTCCCGGCTGGCAATCCTGGCGATGCATGGAACCGCTCGGGTACCTTGACATGATCCAACTGGTGGGCCCCACAAAAAGATCCTCTCCGATTCCGGCGATGTACAGAATGAAGCACATCTGCCTGGTGTACCCTGCATTACCCTACGGGAAAATACTGTGTGGATAGAGACGTGTCAATGATGGCTGGAATGAACTTACCGGATCAGATGAAGAAAAGATCCTGTCAGCACTCGAGGGCACCCATTCTTAAAAAAAACCGCAACGTGATCTCTACCCGACAAAGGGCAGCAGCAGAGAAGATCCGAACGCTGCTGAATGAAGGTAGCGGACTACAAAAAAACAGATAACATTTTGCCGTGTATTTTGTCGCTCTCCGGCCATCAGGTGTTGTCGACGTGTGTCATGTAACAGGAAGTATTATTTAGTACACTTTAAAGTATTATACTTATGAGTATATTCATAAACCGCACCCGTGAGCTTGCCCACCTGCAGGAACGGTATGAGAGCGGGAAAGCAGAATTTATTGTGCTGTATGGACGAAGGAGGGTTGGAAAGAGTGAGCTCATCGACCAGTTCCTCAGTTCACACCACGGGATTCGTGTCCTTGCACGGGAGGAATCAAAGAGTCTCCAGTTAAGGAAAATGGCTGCGGACCTCGGCGCCTTTTTCAAAGACCCTTTTCTCCAGAAGAACGGTTTTTCAGACTGGGACAGTGTCTTTCTGTACCTGCTTGCACATACCGAAGAGAGGGTGGTGATCGCATTTGATGAATTTCCTTATCTGGTAGCGGGAGACTCATCTCTCCCATCTCTGTTGCAAGGCTACTGGGATAGCCAGCTCAAAGATACCGGAGTCTTTTTAATCCTGTCAGGTTCGAGCATCTCCATGATGGAGTCGATCACCATGGCATATAAGAGCCCCCTGTTCGGAAGGAGGACCGGGCAGATCCTTCTTCAACCCCTGCGGTTTATTCATGTTCTTACTTATCTGCGGGACTTAAAAAAATCCGTAGAGTTCTATGCAGTATTTGGCGGTACGCCTGCCTACATCATGGCTGCCGATCCCTCAAAGGATATCATGACCAATATTTCTCGTCATGTAATGAGGGAGGATTCATTCCTGTTCCGGGATGTCGAGTTTGTGCTCCGGTCAGAGCTCTTTGAGCCTCGCTATTATTTCTCCATCCTCTTCTCTCTAGCACAGGGAAACCATCGTATAGGTCTCATCTGTAACGATACCGGGTTATCTAAAAGCGTGGTGAATAAGTACCTTTCCGTTTTAATCGATCTCCACCTTGTACACAGAAAGATCCCGGTTACGGAAAACACAAAGAGCCGGAAAGGTCTCTATTATCTCTCGGACAACCTCTTTGATTTCTGGTTCCGGTTCGTCAATCCCTACCGTGACACACTGGAACGCGGGAATACTGATATCCTCATGGAGCAGTATGTCAAACCGCAGTTTTCCGGATATGTGGGAAAACATTTTGAGGCAATGGTAATGGACCTTTTTGAGTTGTATAACCAGCATTCATGCCTTCCCTTCGTGTTTACCCGAATCGGGAGCTGGTGGCACAAGGGGGAGGAGATTGATATCGTTGCGCTGCGGGAGGATGAACAGAAGATCCTGTTTTGTGAGTGCAAATGGCAGGATGATGTGAATGGAGAACGGGTGTTTGCGGATCTGGCGTCAAAAGCGGCAGGAGTATCCTGGCATAATGACCGGCGAGAAGAATTTTTGTGTGTGGTCGCCCGGTCATTCTCCCGGCGTCCTCCAGTGAGTGACAAGTGCCTCGCGTTAGACTTAAATGACCTGATGATGCTCTTTTTAAAGTGCAGAAAGGGATTGGATGCCATAGAATGTCCAAATCACTGAATCGCTCAGGTACCTTGACATTGATCCAACTGATGGGACACTTAAAAAAAGATCCTGACCTGCTTGAGCGGCATGCAGAAGGAGGCGTACATGCTGGGCGTGCCGTGCATTATTTTGCTGAAACTTGCCCATTTTGACAGATTTTTATTCGTTGGTATTTGACGCGTTGGTAAACGGGTTGATAACTGTTATCCACGGGACCTTTTTAAAATGCGAATCCTCAGTATAGATCGTGCCAATATTGTGCTGTTTCATGGTCGCAGCAAGCAGGGCGTCCCAGAAGTGGAGGGAGTACTTGCGCCCGATACCAATAGCATCCATGATTGTCCCCGGGTCATAGCCGATTACAGTCCAGCCGTCGTACGAGACGATATCCCGGATAAACCGCGTAACAACGGCATCCGGCAGCGGGTGTTTTGCTTTCTCCGTCATAACAACTGAGAACTCTGCAAGGTTTTGCACAGAAACGGAAAGAGCGCTCTCGGAGCGCCAGCATTGGGAGAGAAGTTCTGCTGCCACCGCCCGCTTCTCCGGTTCTCCTGCATCGAGGGCATAGCAGAGGACATTCGTATCAATAAGAGCCGGTCGCGCGGTCATAGAGGTCCTTTCGTTCCATATAGAGGTGCTTGCCGAGGTGATGTCCCGTTTCCAGAAGCACAAGTGCGTCTCGTGCGACCTCCTCCTGTGTCTGCTTCCGGACCCAGCACTCCAGGGCTTCGGTTGTTGCCTTGCCCAGGTATCCTTTCCGCTCGCCCAGCTTCTTTTTTGCCGCCTCTCTGAAACGCTTCTCGGTATCATCATTGATGCTAATCGTAATGGTGCCCATGTATGTTTACGTATGTTTTTAATTTATTTAAATAATTGGAGATGTAAATCCAGGGGATTATCTCTGCTTCCATGGATGTAGTGATAAGGCTCTTTAACGGATCGTATTGGTGAGCGATCAGCAAGATCAGACTCTTGCCCCTGTAATGTCGGCGATTTGAGAAAAAATTCAGATTACATACCTGAAATCTCATGCCAGGCCATTCACATAGCCTTAAAAACAAAGCTTAATCATTTGCACTGCCATAGTGTATAACTATGGCAGAAGCGGTTACCGCCCCAACAAATCCCCAATCCCTTCGGGGAAAGCCTTCAAGGACAACCATTCAGGTGTCTCCCATAACCAAAGATAAACTGGATCTGATAAAACAGGAAGCCCATGTGGAAACCTACGAGGAAGCAATTCTGTTTTTGTTTAAGAAACACCGGAAATCACGTTCCTCCGCAGCAGGGACGCACCCGGGAATCGGTCCCTTTGTAAGGGAGGAGGATGATCCGTATCGGACTCGTCATTGATACCTGGACCTGGGTTGAATATTATGAGACGAACAACCCTGAAATTACAGCATATATCGATGGCGATGAAAATCTCTACGTTTCTTCGATCACCCTGACAGAAATATTGCGATCTCTTATTCCTAAAGTCGGGGAGGATGAAGCTGACGAATGTGTTGAAGATATTCTCTACAGAAGCCTGCCTGTGCCTGTGTCCTCAGAGATAGCAATTCTTGCAGGGAAATTTAAATATAAAGGATTCAAGGGGGGAACGGCTGATGCCATTATTTTAGCCACCGCCCATATCGGCAATCACAAGATTGTAACCGGCGATTTGCACTTCAAAGATCTCCCAAACGTTCTGTTTATCAAAAGCCACTGATCTCATTTTTATCCGGGAATATGATGATCCAGAAGACGACCTTTTGCCTTACATGTGTGAGATCTAAAAACCATGTTTCACTGTAACAGGCGCTGATCACGCCGCTGCAAATGGGGTTCTTGTGCCACAGGACAACCAGATGATAGTATCCATTCTCCAGAACCCGTTTCTGATGAGTGTCCCGATTAAAAAACAAACCTGCCATGACGGACACGGTCCTGATCTTTTACCAAAACACAGGCAGGTCAGGATCAGGATCTGAGTGGGGGAATTCGTTTGGCATAAACCGCGAGATTTTCGAGAGTTTTTCTCCCAACATCGACTTCCATGATTTCTCCCCGATCGCGTACTCCCAGCAGAATGGTTCCGCAGACATTGTTGGAAAATGCGGAAATACTCTCCATTATCTGGCACACCTGTCAGGTTAAGGCCAGACTACTTTTAGTTCATACTTTTTAAATAACTCGTGGCATTTTTTCGCATCCTCATAGACGATGCCTTTATATATTTATAAAGAATTGAATATAATTAATTTTATGTAATTGATATTCAGTGATTTCACCCAGGCCCGTTTCACAAGTGACCGAATAAATGACGTCAGCATCATTTAATACCATTACAACAATTGTATGTTTGATCGCATGACAACAACAAGCAAACTCGTCCAGGTACGCATGCCACAACGGCTCGTCCAGGTGCTTGACCGGCTTTCTGCTGAAGGGATCTATTCCAGCAGATCAGAAGCGATTATTGATAGCGTCCGGCGGCTTGTCCTTGCATATGAAGTAGAGGATCCGTTCAAAAAAGCGCTCCTCAAGAGTTACATGGGTAAATCTGTACAGGGATCGATCGAAGATCTCCGGAAGATACTCGAATTGCAGGACATTATGAACGGGATAACAGAGGCATTTGGCACTGATAGCATCGATGATATCATAACAGAGGTGCGAAGGTGATTGCTATCGATACCGATGTACTTGCCATCTATCACCTCTTCACGCATGACAAGAGATACGAAGAAACAGAATCGTTCATGAAAATCTCCAGCTGCCATGATCGGGGAACTACGGTGTATAATCTCATGGAACTCGCAGGGATTGTATCAGCTGCAGGAAAGAGCGCTGCAGCAAAAATGATCCTTGAAACGTATGTTGGTGCAGGCGACATGCGTATTCTCTACCCTTCCCTTGACCTTAAGACACCGGAACTTTTCTGGGTTGAATATTGCGTCCGGATCATGGCTGTGATGGAGCGGGGAATCCGGTATGGCGATGCAAAAATACTCTGGGTAGCCGAATCACATGACTGTGATACCCTTGTTACCTGGAATACCGCACATTACCTTACCAGGACTGCTCTGCAGGTTATTACTCCGACGGAATATTGTTCCGGTAAAGAATGTACGTAATTGCGGCTTTGTTTTCCCCAGACTGGATTTTTGCAAACAAGTAAAGCCCGGTGAATTGTCTACCGCCAATTTAAAGTCCACAAAATGACAGTTAAAATGCGAACAGTGGCGAAAAAAAAACGGGAAAATAATTATTTACCCTCAATAAATGAGATTAAGAGTGTGGTCTTGCCTACGCGGCGTCCCGTAGATAACAAGAAATCCGGATTGTTCTGATGAATACTGGTCTTCCAGAAACCTGAGTTCTGCAAGCCGGTCGACCAGTTTAAGTTGAGATATAAGTAGTCTACTTTAATCTCAACAAAAATGAACATTTCCCTGTTCTGCCTGTTTTTCCCGTTTGGCTTTCCAACATTTATCATGGATCGTTGGACAACTTCTATGGGTGTAAATCTTTTATCGATGAGTTTATTGAATGTGGCACCGATTCATTTTAACATTATTTAAAAAAATCCCTTAAGGACAAATCATGGAAACACTATCCGGCACTACCTACCCCCTTGATGTTTCAGTTGTACTGCCCGCTCTTGACGAAGAGCATACTATCGGCGAGTGTATAACAAAAATTCAGAAAGTGTTCCATGACCACGCAATCAACGGCGAGATCATTGTAGTGGATTCGTCTTCCGACAAAACAGCAACGATTGCACAATCCCTTGGTGCGCGGGTGATAAAACCAGGAAAAAACGGTTATGGTAATGCATACCTCTACGGATTTGAACACGCACAAGGACGCTACATAGTCCTCGGTGACTCCGACAACACCTATGATTTTTCAGAGATCCCAAAACTCCTCGCTCCGTTAAAAACCGGTGCAGATTTTGTGATCGGATCGCGGTTCAAAGGAACCATCCATAAAGGTGCGATGACCCCTCTCCACCGGTATCTCGGCAATCCCGTCCTGACATGGATGGTAAATACCATCTTTCATACCCGGTTCACGGATACCCATAGTGGTTTTCGTGCAATCACCCGTGAAGCACTTGACCGGTTGCCAATCAAAACCGGTGGCATGGAATTTGCCTCAGAGATGCTTGTCATGGCCTCAAAAGAGCAGATGAACATTGTGGAAGTGCCAATCGATTATTACCCACGGGTGAGCCCCTCAAAACTGCACAGCTTTGCTGATGGCTGGAGACACATACGGTTTGTCCTGCTCATGAAGCCATTGCCCTTTGTGGCAATTCCGGGACTGGCATTTTCCCTGGTGGGGGTTCTGCTCATGGTATTTTTCTCTCTCCAGGGCAATGTTGAATCATCCCATCTTCATACCTTCATTCTCGGGGCAATCCTGATCATGGGCGGTCTCCAGTTTGTGCTTACGGGTTTTTTAATGAAGACCTATTCAGTTATCCATGGATATGAGGATAATGTGGGCATTATAAAACGTATTATGAGCTACAGCAATCTTGAAAAGTTTCTTGTGCTGGGATCTTTTCTCCTGTTTGTCGGAGTACTCATTGGACTCAATATCCTTATCCAATGGATAGCTGTGGATTTCGGGGTTCTTTCCGAGATCTCCACAGCAATCATTTCACTTGTATTGATTATCAGCGGTCTCCAGATCGTTCTCTTTGCTGTCTTCCAGAGTATGATGCTCCTAAACGAGAACAACAATCATGACAAGGGTATTTGAGGATACTGTGTGAGTGGGATCTGTGAGCATTTTACGTAATGATATCTCTCACTCACACAGAGATAATCCATGAGCGAAAAACACTCGCTGGTATACAAAAGAATTACATTCAACCTTAGGTTACCACAATGAAGATCGCCATCATCTACGATGTTATTTACCCTTACGTCAAAGGCGGTGTGGAAAAACGCGTATGGGAACTGGCGATCCGGCTTTCCCGTCACGGACACGATGTCCACCTGTACGGGATGAAATTCTGGGATGGCAACGATATCGTAAAAAGTGACGGTGTCACCCTTCATGGCGTCTGTCCGGCACAAAATCTCTACTCCCAAGGAAGAAGAACGGTCCGTGAAGCGATCTCATTTAGCATCGCCCTTTTTTTCCGGCTGCGTGAAGAGAACTTTAATATTATCGACTGCCAGCAGTTTCCCTATTTTTCCTGCATAGCGGCAAAATGCAGTATTGGATTTAAAAAAACTCCCCTTGTGATTACCTGGCATGAAGTCTGGGGGGATTACTGGTACACGTATCTTGGCATTGCAGGCTTCTTTGGGAAATGCATTGAATGGTGGGTATCCCGGCTCACGCCGGCAATGATTGCCGTTTCAGCAACCACGGCAAAAAATCTCATGACCTTAAACGGCCAGACAAATGTCCGGATCAACCCGAACGGCGTTGACCTGAAACGAATGAATACGATTCTGCCGCACAATGAAACTTCAGATATCATCTTTGTCGGCCGCCTGATTAAAGAAAAAAATGTGGACCTGCTTGTCCGTGCAATGGGCATCCTTTCGCGCGAAAACAAAAATTATCAGTTGCTGATCATCGGCGATGGCCCGGAACATGAAACAATTGCGCGGCTCATCCATGAACTCTCGCTTGAATCCCATGTGCGCATGATCGGATTCCGTAACAATCATGATGAGATCATCGCCCGGATGAAGTCCGCAAAAATGTGTGTACTGCCATCGACGCGGGAAGGATTTGGCATCGCGGCGCTTGAAGCACTGGCCTGCGGGATACCTGTCATAACCGTTGATCACCCGGCAAATGCGATACGGGATCTCATCACAGAGAAGACCGGATTCATCTGCACCTTGTCAGCAAAAGATCTTGCCGATAAAATTCGTACTGCGTTAGAGCATCACGCTGAAATGAAGGAGGCATGCATAGCGACAGCTGCATCATTTGACTGGGATTGCATTGCGGCCGATGTGGAGGACTATTACCGGGATGTGATTGAGAAACGGGATTGGTAAATTTTTGGTCGTATCAGAACATCGGCTAAAATCACACACTCTGACGGAATTACTCAGAGGATTTCCTTCTCCTCGTACAGCGCGATCAGTTCACTCTCGCCAAGTGAACAGTCTATCAGATCATCGAACTGCTTACGGGAGAGACTGATTTGTTCTGCCATAATGCCAAGCTGCCGATCGCTGATCTCTTTCTTCCCATGACTAACCCAGGTGCGGATCGATGTATCCCTGCCGCTATATCTAAACGTCAGTTTGATGTGACCGGACATCTTTTGAGAAAATCCCTTCTTCCTGAGTGCTTTGAGGATGTTATGATTCATCCGTGAACCCATCAGATCGCCTCAGTGAAAAGTGAGAGCAATGTATTCCGGAAATGGAGAGCTCCGGGTGTCAGTTCACCCTCATTTTGATCGATGTAATCATTCCAGTTCTCTTCAAATTGTACATTAATCTCTTTTAGTCCATTATGCAGGTCCGGTGCGAGTACGAGCAGGTGGTATTCGTTATTATAAATGATGTACTCTCCATCAACAACTTCAAAAGAGAGATCGATTGGATTACAGAGTTCCCGAATAGTTCCTTTAATCTTCACATACTGAAGTGGAATGTGGCCCGGAAGGACTCCATCACGGGTATGGATTACCAGGCGTTCTATCACGTCACTATAGGTCTCCCTCGGATGCACCTTAATGCTACTCAGTACTTCTTTTACTGTTTCAGATATCTTGATCGATGACACACCCGGCATACCACCATATACTACTGCGGTGGTATATAATAACTGATGCAGATGTGGGGCCCCGCATCATGTTTAATCACATCTCATGGGAACAATTAGTCAACATCAGATGTTTTTTTCGTACAAATTCTAATCCTCAACAGGTTACCCTTTGACAAGATTTCCCGTCATCACATCATCTTCAGTTACTGTAATGTACCGGGATGTTCCGGCAATATGGTACGGACCGGTTGTTTTAACCTCATAATGATTTCCAGTTGTTGAATAGGGAACAACAAACTCCCCGTTTACGCTTTCCTGCCGGTAAACAAATGCCCGCCCGGTATTTGTCACGACCGGCACCTCAATAATCCCATCACCGGTGATGTAGGCCCCGTTAACGTACTCAAATATTTTTACGTATTTGATATCCGGAAGTGTGGCAGGGGCAGATTCCGGAAACACTGCAACGGTTGCATTATTCATGGATTCGTGGATGAGCCGGTAATGCTGCAATGCCGGGACAATTTCGATGGGTTCATACGGCTTATCAGAAAACAGATCTGCATACCCCTGGGGCAGCAGATTTGAACCTTCACGTATGATTGGGGTGTCACTGGTGATGTGTGAACCTTTTATTGGGCGCTCCTGTGTGATGACCCGCGCATACCCGTTCACATCGCCAGCGGTCTCTCCGGCAGCAGGTACCTGGCGTATCACGTACTTTGTATATTGCACAGATCCTGGATCGGTCATCGAGCCATCATAAACATGGAGCCGGACAACCATGGTCTGGAAATACCCATTTACATACCGGTGAACCTTGAGAAGGTAGGAGGAATCACCGGTGTCCGGCATCATGAACCATTTTATGTACTGGGAAATATCCACAGTGCCGCTCTGCCATGGAACAAGATTGGTAAAGGTATCTACGGCCATATCCGAATTCGTAACAATATATTTCCCCCCCAGCTTTTCGAGGATCGGGTTGGCTTTTGACTCATTTGTGCTCAGGAAATAGGCTGCACCCCCATTGGCGCCGTCAAGGTTGTTCTGGAACGGGTTTGTGATTGGGATGCGGTGCGAAAAGACCGTGATCCAGTGCCCGGCATCCCAGACCGCAAGGATACCATAGGCTTGTGAAGGGTAAGAAAACCCTTTGGCATCATAGGATTGATAGTAATCAATCCCGGTATCCGGGCTGTTTGCTCCCAGCCATTTCAGCGAATCAATCCAGTCGGGAGATAATGTATGTCCCGGTGTTGCCAGCACATAGCCGATGTCCTGCGAAAGGGAAGATACAACAAATGCAGCTGTGATAATAATTACGATAATGAGAAGAATATCCTTTAAGGACTCAACCGTATTTGCCGGGTTGTGCACGGGACGTTTTTGCTCCCTTTTTTTATTCTTTTTTGGTATGGATCCAAAGGACTTATCCTTGGGTATATTCGTTGATATCCCCCGGGACGGGAAAAGCCGGGATGTAACCGATGCAAGGCATTGGCGCAGTTTTTCCTCTCTCATGGTGAGTGCCTCTGCAATACAGATGGCGGCAAGCAAGGCAATATTGACGGTAAAAAAATACTGGAACCGCTGGTACTGGATGGTCATCAGCAGCATAACTACCGACCATACCACAAGAAAAACCGCGTTACTCTCCCGCTTTTTTATCAGTGCGTAACCCACGGACAGCAATCCGCCAAGTGCCAGAATCAGGGAAAAATTGAAATTTTCCCAGGCATTTGGCAGGGTCCAGGGTAATGTCTCCACAATACCAATCGCATACGTTGAAGAACCAAATACCAGTCCAAGCGCTTGACTACTCACAGCATTGAGCTGGGGATTTGTCTGAATGAGAAAAAACCCCCCTATGGCAAGAACTACAAGACAGCATGTGTATAACCATTTTTTGCCGGAACAACCCTTGCTAAGTATTGCAAGTACGACCGTTTCACCGATAAGTGCATAATGCACATACACGACCCCGATTGTGTATTGCGTCAATGAGGTACCTGGTTGTTTGATTCCAAAGAGTAAAAGCAGAGCCGATGTAACTGACAATAAGATTACATTGGCGATGAGAATATGGTTTGAGTTATTTCCCTGGTAATAATCCAGAATGTACTGGATTGCTGTGTATATCGCAATGACCAGTAATACAAGTATGACTGTTGTCGATGACAGCAGCGCAAGGAAGAGGAAAATACCGGCTCCAATCGAAAAAAGAATCGGGAAAATAAACGTGGCACCTTTTTTAATGTCCACGGGATTTTTTTGTATATAATCGAGTATTGAACAATAGATGAGGATAAAGACCGTGCTGAATAATACTTCAGCCACATGGTGATCTGTCCAGCCATACGATGATATGGAAAAATAATAAATGGAAATTATTGCGATCATGCCGGCAGCTGCGAGCCCGGCACTCCCGTTCCACAATCGTCTACCCAGAAAGTACATTACAGGAACCATCATCATTGCCATGAGCGGCACTACCCATCCGGACATAAAAAAGATCGCATCCCTTGTAGTTGCGCCTGTAATGATACAGAGGGTTGCTGCAATGAACGGAAAAAGCGGACCCCAGTCCAGGGTTTTTCCCTCAGGAAATGCGGTCATGGGATCAAACCAGTTATACTGGGGAAAATTATGCACCATCACTTCGATCTGTCGTAATGTGTAGTAACTGTCCGTATCAAGGATATACAGAAAACCAGCGTCATGGATGAAGAGTGCAGGAATGGCTCTTAAGACAAGGGCGAGTACCATGAAAAACAACAATACTGCACTGATTAAGTACTGATGTTTCGTAAATCTCTTAAAAAAATCCATGTCCCCTCAATCAGATTCACACGGTTTTAAGTAAGTTTTAGTAACCCGGTCAATATTTCACATCCAAGTCTATAATTCTTGCCGTTTAATTTCGATACATATCCACAGATCCGTTTGATCCGAAATGTATTTGGGCACTCATGCGGGTTTTTTTAGAGTTTTTAAAAACGATTCTGTTTTTTTAAGGGGAAGTGTGCGTCAGGATTTTTAAAAGAATAAAATAACACGCAAGTAACATACCCCCGCATTAAAAACTAGTAAATTCATTGGAGGAAATAGTAACCTCCTGTATGCATAAGCCGCCGGAGGGAATTGAACCCTCGACCTGCTGATTACGAATCAGCCGCTATGCCGCTAAGCCACGGCGGCGCAATATCTCATAATGTCAACCGTTACGCTAATAAAATATGTGTTCGATGGGATGATTCAGGAATACCCGCTAAGGGTGGTGACCGTGCCGTCTCTCTGCGGTTCTTTGGGTGCATTCACTGTGCCGAACTTCCCCTCGTAATCCGCCATGGTCTTTGTGAGCACAGCGAGCAGGTTCTTGGCATGGGTGGGAGTGATCGAGACTACCGCCTTTGCCCGCGCCTGGTTCACCTGCGGTAGCTGGTGGAGGAAGAGGAACGTGAACTCGTCTTCCTTATACGCGATCTGGATCATGTTGCTGTACACGGGATCGAGCGTCTGCGGGATATTGACTGAAATTTCCTGTCCTGTCATGCTGATAGTTACGCCCTCAGCTGCTATCAAACGTTGGTTTGAAATTTAATTCCAGCCGGGACACCAGAAAAATGGATCTGTTTTAGTGAACGGCAAAAAAATTTCAAAAAGGTTAACCCGCCCGGTTCCCCACGTTTACATAAGAGGAACCATCCTGACAGAGCAGAGGCAATATGTCACGGTCTCAGATCTGGTGCGGGTGCACACGTGCCCGGTCCGGTTTTATTATGAACGCAAAGAACCGGTCTTCGAATCAGACCGGTACGCAGTCTGCAAGCAGCTCTCGTATCATCTTGGAACACCCCTTGATGCTGAGGTGATCTGGCAGGAGATCATCGCTGTATCCCCGGTTCTCGATCCGTTGCTGAAGGATTTTTTGGCACTCTGCATCACTGCCTGCAATAAAAGCGAGTGGAATGCTGCAGTTCAGACCGATGTGAAGGTGGTCTCAGATAAGCTGGGAATTGTCGGCATGATCGACCGAATCGCTGCTGATGGCACATTCTCTATCGTTCGCGCTGCAGGAGCGATGCCGTTTGGCACCTATGTAGCTGACCGGCTCCGGATCGCATGTATAGCGTTCTGTTTAGAGGAGATGACCGGATCAGAAGTGAAGGGGGGATGTGTGGAATATATTCCGGACGGTGTCTCCCGCATTCATGAGGTCCAGCCCCGTGACCGGCGGCTGGTGATTGCCACCCTGCACAAGATCAAATCCATCCGGAACGGCGATATGCCACAGCACCCGTTAAACGCTCCGTGCAACCGGTGCAAGTATAAGGAGCGGTGCGAGAGCAGTGTCGGGAAGCGGCTGTCGGAGTTGCTCTAGTAAAGAGAACCTTTTTGCCCTCAGGCTTCCATCTCACTTGCGTGGATATCTATATTCTGAGGCATGGCAGGGCTGAAAAACGCGCCCCTTCTGTCCGTGGCGATGAAGGGCGGGCGCTTACCGGGGAGGGACGCACTGAAATTCTCGGGGTTGCAGAGTTCCTCGCATCGCGCGATGTCGTATTCGGTTGCATAGCAACAAGCCCCTACGCACGGGCCGTGGAAACCACCCAGATCGTAGCCAAGGCACTCGGTAAGCGCGGGCTCATCGTCCAGTGGGATGAGCTGACACCGGGATCCAGTATTGAAGGGCTGGAATCGCGCATATCCAGCCGTTCTGATGATGAGTCATTGCTCATTGTCGGACATGAACCCCTCTTAGGTATGTTCACCGGGTACATGATCTCCGGTGGAGGCGATGCAGCAATCGCATTGGGAAAGGGCGGGCTTGCAAAGATCCGGAATGCCCGGCTTGATCCGGTGGGTGGCGAACTGCAATGGCTGCTTACGGTCCGGCAGATACTGAGCATGAAGTAAATTAAGGATCTGCACTTTATAAAGATCCGAAAAAACGATGAGGGGTTATGAATACGCTTGTTGCCGGAAATCACGCCTCAAGCAGTGTCTTTGAGATGATATATTCGCCCTTTGCCTCACGTGTCGTCCCGACAACCAGCCAGCGCTCGTTGCCGTGCTGCTCGCAGACACCGCACGCTTCGATGGTCTCTCCCGCGAGTGCCTGCCCGCTGTAGGTATGCGTAAACGAGAGCACCCGGCTCACCGATTCATGCTCAGTTTCATAGATGGCCGGGTTGTCAAACGAGAGTGACGCATCGGTCACTTTTGCTTCAATCGTCTGCTTTCCGATCACTGTACCTTTGCCGGGATGAGCACTTTTCAGTTCATCGTATGACCGGGTGTAGAGGATATCAAAGTACGTCCCTTCAATCTGGCCACGGTTCCACTTGCGCTGTTCGTGGAGTACAAACTGGTCATAAGAAATTTCTGGCTTTCGTTTCTCGTAGACCTTCTTCCACATCTCTGAAGAGAGTCCTTCGATTACCCCGTCAAGGATTCCCTGCCTTACGAGTGCCTGCGCAGTAAACCAGTGCCTTCCATAAACCACCATGTCGATATCGGATGCCCCATTCTCAAGCCCGCAGAGGAGTGAGCCTGTGCATCCAATTGTACCGACAGGGAGCCCGAAGAGTGCGACAAGTTTTTGCACCCGTGGGTGCTGGCTGGCGATATGCGGCAGTTCAAGATCCGGTTTCATCACCCGCTTTGCATCGCTGCAGGGAATGCGCTGGAGGAGATCTGCATACTGCGGTTTGTGCCTGGCGATGAACGCATAGGCGTCTTCAAAATCGTATTTTTTATACCGTGTGCCTGAAGCGTGCAGACGCTCGCCGTCAGCATCAGGGACATACCGGAGTACGCAGCCTATCTTATCCGTGTTGTCATACGTAGAAACGGCATAGATCCAGCCCTCTTTGTCTTCAATAAAATCGCGTAACCGGATGGGCATCATGCAGGCAGTCTCACAGGTTTACGAGAAATCGGGCGATCTTGTCAACCCCGGCACCTGCGCGAAGGATCTTGCGTGCAGGGAGATCTACAACAGTGCTGGGTGTGCCGGGCAGTCTTCCGCCATCGAGCAGGAAATCATAGTGCACTGTGCACTCATCAGGAATCTGTGGTTCTTTTGCTCCATGGAGGTTTGCGCTTGTTGCTGTGATGGGGGAATCGAACCGCTCTATCAGCTGCTGGGCGAGCGGGTGTGCCGGGAGACGGATGCCAATCATTCCCGTTCCGCTTGTCAGGATTTCGGGAACGCTGTTTCGCGCAGCAAGCACAATCGTAACCGGGCCCGGCAGAAATAACTGGATGAATGTTTCCATCCACGGCTCGACATGAGCCACAGCAGCGAGCATATCAAAATCCGCAACCGCAATCGATACCGGCATGCCGGGCGGCCGGTGTTTTGCTTCGTAGACTTTAATAATTGCTTCATCAGAGAATGCATCGGCACCGAGCCCGTACACGGTTTCTGTCGGATACACAACAATACCGTCACGCATCAGGATAGAAACCGCTTTTTCTATGACATCCATTTTAGAACTCCCGCCCACGGATGCGGTTGATATCAAAAACCGCTTTGCTGCTGATATGCATAACAGCAAAAACGCCCGCCTGGATCGGGTCCGTAACCACAAGATCCGCGTGTTCCGGCACAGTGCCGGCCATCTTTAATGCAATGACCGGGATCCCCGCCTCCCTGACCCTGTCCACCGCTTTTGAGATGTCGCCGCCCATGATCGAACCGGCAAGCACAAGGATGGAGGCACGGGGCAGGCGGGTAACGGCATCCACTGCAAGCGCAAGAGTCCGTTCCCCCACAAGCGGGATCGTGTCTACAGATATCCGTTCGCCCCGGATGTTATGCCGGTCAGCCTCGTTTACTGCACCCATTGCCACCTGCGCCACCTGTGCCCCGCCACCAATAATGATTACACGCGAGCCGAATATATGGCCGAACGGCTTGTAGGCTTTCACCTCCTTAACAGATGTGATGGCATTGAGATCTTCAAGGAGCCGGTCATGGTCGTCTGCATCGGCAGAATCATATTCAAAATAGAGTTCTGCCATACCCGTACAGGGTCCGGATTCGAACACTTCCTGGCTGATCATCACGATGTTTGCATCATGGGCAGCAACCACTGTTGAAATGTCGCGTAAGACACCCCTGCGGTTCTCTGCAATGATCCTCATGGCCAGTCGTTCGGGTTCTGTTTCCATAATGAGCTATGCGATAACCGGGAATCGAACCCGGGCTGGAAGCTTGGGAAGCTCCTGTCCTACCGCTAGACTATTATCGCGCACTTTGGTATGCTCTCTAATATTGCGCGAATCGGGAAATAAATATATCCCGTCAGGGACTGCCGAATCAGTTATTTTTAAGAAATGGTGGGCTGCATACGTACATAGGAATTTTCCCATAAGCCTGAGAGCTGGTATGCAGGAAAAATCCCCTGCGATCCTACGGAGGTTGCGGGTGCTTACCTGTATTATGGGACATACAACCACGGAGAAATGTGATGAATACAAGAACAATCCTGTTAACCCTCATTGTTGCCGCCTGCTGTTTCCTTGTAGTACAGCCGATCCAGGCACAGAGCAGCGAAGACCAGACTACGATCTACCAGACCTCATTTGCTTCCGATCCCCGCTGGATAACAAATAACCCGTCCACCAATTACTGGGATCCGGGCATGGGGAGGTACCACTTCTCCATCGAACCCAGCACAGGCAACTACGTTTATATTCCGGTCGTGTTCGACTCTGGATCCTTCACTCTGGACTATGATCTCATGCTGACAAGAATCGATGAGGGTGCGAGCTTCCGCATGGGGTTATCCGGTGCTGAGATGGATTTCAACAAGGGCCCCAATGTCATCTCGGTATTTACCAATGCAAAATACGGCCAGATTATGTGGCTTAATCTGGTGACACCCGGAAACAAGCATGTGGTAGTGAACAGCAAGAGCGCGGCAGTGGAAATGGGGCCGGATGCCTACAAAGGCCCAACAGCAACATATGAGGTCAACAAAACCTACCATGTGACGGTCAACTATGATGACAATACCAAGATCCTGTCAATGAAAGTTAGAGAATTACAGTCCGGAAAAGATATCTGGGACTATTTTATCCAGTGCGGGGAGAACATGAAGGGTCTGAACCGGCTCTACCTCGGGTCAAAGGGTGATTATGGAATGATGAATATCTATGCGCAGGGGTATCTCGATAATGTCCGTCTCACGGTCCCTTCTGTGGGGTCTGCCCTCTACGAGACACCCCGTGAAACCATCCCGGTTACCACAGCACCAGTCCCTGTCACGCCAACGAAGAAACCCACGCCTAAGGTGACCGTCCCGACACCCTACCCCACCACCACACCCCAGTCCCCCTCATCAGGAATTCTCCCTGTGGTTGCGCTCGGTATCTGCGGGGCACTCTGTTGCTTTATGGCGATGAAAAAGAAGTGAGCGGATACTCATCTGTCATGAAAAACCTTTTTTTGGCGATTTTAAATTACCCCGTATGACCCCTGGCCTCACGGATTTTTAAAAAATAGTATTGAATGGCTATCCATGTATGATTCCTAAAAAGGTGAGGACTCCTTTTTGGGATCTCTTAAATGAGAGATGGCCTGAATCTGCCCCTTTCTGGTCTTTTTTAATTGGAGCGCAGACCATCCTTGTTTCGTCTCTCGATAGAGGTATGGGGATGTGCGGATGTGCATGTGGCATTCATCGTTCGTACGGATGTGTGGCATGCGGAAGAGATCCTCTGCGGATACTTCATGGCAGATTCCCTGGGCAGGTCTCGTAGAAAGCAGGGTTATCGGAATGTGCGGTAGAATCCGAATCCTGCGATGAACCGGCAGCGCTCCCGCAGTCGGCAGTGTGGAAATTCCCGCTTCCAACCGAACAGGAACTATCACACCCGGCTGCACTGGCGGGATTAATCGCCATTGCAACCGAAAATGCGATGAGCGCGATCCCAAGAAAAATTTTGCCAGTATCCATTTGGTTCTCCTTTGTTTGTTCTGCATGGATCGGTGACACGCCGAATGAGTATCGTGTATCACCTGGTTATAGTGTCTGGGGTTGAGCTTATATATTCCCCAAATTGTGATGGTTCGGGCATCGAACCTCCAGGTTCCTGCTATGAACCGTAAGGATAGGTGCGGGAGAGAGAATTTAAACCGTCATGCCCTTATCTTCCGGTTACCTGATGGTTATGAGAAAAAATTAGAGATCCTTCCAGTGGAGCGGTATGAATCCTGCGGATAAATCCCCGACAATAATTATTCATGAAGAGTCAGATTCTTTAGAGGAACTCTCAGAGTACCTGGATGTTCTGTCGAGCAGCGCACGACTCAGAATTTTAAAATTTTTAGAGAAAAAACCCCGTGATGTCCGTGCGATCTCAAACGAGATCGAGACCAGCTACGAGAACACCAAAAAGCATCTGGACAAGCTGCTGGGCATTGGCGTGATCAAAAAGGAGGCTGGTCTCGGCGCCCCAACCTCAAAAGGCATCCATCCCGTCTGGCAGTATTCTGTGGTTCCCGGCGGACTCGAAGCGATCATCAGGAATCTGGGTTTGTTCTCCAACGCACGGGTGCAGATCGTTGGGGGGGTGATCTCCCGCCGGCTTGAAGAGGTGAAAGGTACCCTCTCCAAAGAGGTGCTCGGTAACTGCCCTGCTGCCATTGTGCTTGGGGGCCCTGATGATGGCAAAGCATTCATATTAAAAACTGATACCGTTGCTATCGGCAGGATCGATTCCGATAACCTGACCTCTTTCGTTCCCGGAAAGGATATCGTCCTTGCAGATGGTTATACCGCTGTTACCCGGGTGTCAAAGCCCCATGGACGATTCCGTCACGTTAATGGCATCTGGTATATCGAGGACTGCGGGAGTACCGGGGGAACCCAGCTGAACAATAAAAAAATTGAGAGCCGTGCACGTGTCCCGGTTCGTGACGGGGATCTTGTTGAGCTTGCAAAAGGAATATCCGGAGTAAAACTTGTCCTGATCATCCCCCCCGTTGCATGATCCGGATAATTACGGTTTTTTTATGACCATTGAAAAAAGAATGATGAACTTATCCGATAGTATGCAGGAAATCCGTTCAATAAGCCCATGACCCACATCTTTTCTGCAACCCGGTTAATCGTCGTCTTTTTTCTCATCTTCTGTACTGCTTGTATCGCGACTGCAGCAGCTGCCGAACACACCGTAGCACCATCAGGTGCCGGGTTTACCAGCATACAGAAGGCAATCGACTGGGCATCTTCCGGGGATACCGTCACTGTTGAAAGCGGTACTTATGCAGAAAGCGTCCGCATTGACAAGAAGATTTTGCTCTTCGGCATAGACAGTGGCAATGGTACGCCAGTCATTGATCCGGGTAAAACGGGCAATGCTGTGGAGATCCGGGTCGATGGATGCACTGTGGAAGGTTTTGTCATCAGGAACAGTGACCTGTTAAATGGTATTTTCGTCTCTTCAGATCTGAATACGATCAGGAGAAATGCCATACATAACAATGCGCAGGGAATAACACTGGCATCTGCCCGGAAAAACACCCTCTCGGAGAATAATATCACCAACAACCAGCGAACCGGGATTGTACTTGAGGGTTCGATTGGCAACCTGATTGAAGACAATATAATCAGCGCAAATACCCGTGGCATCAGCCTTGACGAATCCTCGCTTTCCAACCGGATATTTAAGAACAACTTTTTCAACACCCAGAATGTGCTCTCAAAGAGTGCTACCTCCATCTGGAGCACAACAACCCCCCTGACATATACCTATCTGGGGAAAAAAGAGCAAAGCCTCATGGGGAACTACTGGAGCGATTACCATGGCAGGGATATGAATGGTGACGGGATTGGTGACTCCCCCTACGTGATCGTTATTGGAGGAAACCCGAAAGCGATTCTGGAATCGGACCAGAATATCATTGATGCGTTCCCCCTCATGGATCCAAAAGAGTATTACGCGGGAATCCTGCCGGTTCCGGTCAAAGATATATCTTTGACCCAGACACCCTTAGTCCCTGTACCCACGGTTTCGTTGACTCATACACCCCTTAACACGACAACATCCGTGCCGTTTACATCTTCCATTACCCCTTCTCCGACATCAGCGGATAATTTCCGTGACAGACTTCCATTGGGAACCATCACACTGACAATGGGGCTTTTGTTCCTTGCCGTTCTTGCGGGTGCGATCATTCTGCTGTACCGGAAACAAAAGGCACACGTGCCGGTAGATTTCCTTAATGAACCTGCCGCTCTGCCCCCGACAAAAGCGACCGTGATCTTCCGTAACTCCCGCTCCCCGGTGACAACTCCTGTTAAATATACCGCACTTCCCCATGAGAGCATACCGGATGGATATTATCCGGCCACTTCTGACCAGAAATACTACTTCCCAAGGGAACTTGAGAACAAGTATACTGATATCGCGTTTATCGGGCGGGGGGGCATCGCGTGGGTTTTCTCTGCTGTCCGAAAGACTGATGGCTTAAAAGTGGCAGTCAAGATTCCGATCAGTTTTGACGAGATGACGGGCAGGTCATTCTTAAACGAGATCAAAGCGTGGGAAACGCTAAGGCACGAGAATATTGTTGAGGTTTTTGCTGTCAATATTCTGCCCGTGCCGTATGTGGAGATGGAGTTTGTGCCCGTCTCGTTAGAGGAACTGGAAAAACCACTGCCCGTCTGGAAGGCGGTGCACATAATCCGCGGGATTACGGATGGCCTGAGATACGCCCATGAGCATGGGTTCATCCACCGCGACATCAAGCCGCACAACATCCTGATGACTGCTGATCTTGTACCGAAAATCACGGACTGGGGAATGAGCAAGGTGCTTGCAGCGGATATTAAAAAGTCCAGCATTGCCGGCTTCTCGCTCTCGTATGCCGCTCCGGAACAGGTCTCTCCTTCGGAGTTTGGCCGGACCGATGAACGCACCGATGTCTACCAGCTCGGTGTGGTCTTTTATGAACTGATCACGGGTTCGATTCCGTTTGGCGGCGAAAGTATCGTTGAGGTGGGCAATGCGATCCTGCGGGAAAAACCACTTCCTCCCTATGAGTACACCGCAGATGCCGGGGCTGTCGAAAAGATTATCCTGAAATGTCTTGAAAAATATCCAGATGATCGGTACCAGTCAGCGGTTGAACTGCTTGATGCGCTCTCACGGTATCTCGACGAGGATGATGAGTAAATCCATGAATGGATTTTTTTTGGTTATAGTATGCATGTTATGATGTGATCGTATGAGTGACGGGAAAAAGATCTATGAACCTGCACTGTGTGCGCACTGTGAGGGATTCGGGTGCATGGTCTGCAATAAAACCGGCACAGTACTGGTCACGGCACCAAAACGGCAGTGTCTGCAGTGCGAGGGTGCCGGGTGTATTTATTGCGGGTTCACCGGGTGGGCAGAACCAAAGGGCAAGTACGACTGACCCTTAACTTTTGTATCAGGAGAATTTTGCTTCTATCCTTTTCGGAATTACGCACTCTTCAAACCGTTTGGCAAAATACCTGTCAGTCATACCCGCAATAAAGTCCCGCACGAGTTCGGCCTCCGTTGCGGTCTCCAGATACAGTGGACTGATCCAGCCTGTTTCAATATAGTCTGTAACAATTCTTGTGTCCCTGCGCCCTGATTTGAGATCCTGTAAATATGTCTCAAACAGGGTGGCATACATTCGTTCAATCTTTAACCGTTCTTTCGTGAGTTTTTCGTTATTGTAGATGTTTGTCCTGCTGAACTGACGGAGCCCGATCAGCGCCTTCTCAACATCGCGGCTGTATGCGATATATCCTTCATTTTCACTGTCGCTGTTTTTTAGCAGGTCATAGATCAACGTATTGATGATCTCGCGATTGGAACTCCCCAACACTTCTGTACATTCTTCCGGTAATGGAACAGAATCATCGATAAGCCCAATCTCCTTTGCATCCTGAATATCCCGCCCGATATAGGCAATCGTGTCGGCAAACTTGACCACGCAGCCTTCAAGTGTCATGGATGCCCCGCTCTGTCTGCCATCGGCATTGTCCTGCACTTTCCTGTCAAATGCTGCCCAGCTCCCGCAGGGTACGGGTGTGATACGGAGATCATCTGCCTCGCCATTATGGCAGAGGATGCCATCGAGCACCTGCATGGTCAGGTCCTGATCCTCGATCCGATCAAGGAACTGCACGCTCTGGACATTGTGAAAAAATCTGCCTATGCAGTACTGCTCGCAGAGTGCAGAGAGGCAGGTCTCGCCAAAGTGGCCGTACGGGATATGACCGATGTCATGCCCGAGAGCGATCGCTTCAATGAGATCCTCGTTCAGCCGCAGGCAGCGCCCGATCGTCCGCGCAATCTTAGAGACGAGCTGGACATGAATCACCCGGTGGGTGATGTGGTCGTTTTCGACAAGGTAAAAGACCTGAGTCTTGTCGATGTAGCGCGTGTATGCCCTTGTATGGATGATCCGATCCGCATCCCTGGAGTAGGGGGTACGGATATCTTCTGCGATCCGGTTATGACGGCGCATTGCATCTGCACTGGTTGCGGCAAGGGGAGACAGGAGTGATTCCCGCTTATCAGTCATGGTATGAATGGCGGAATCGAGCCCCTTGTCAAAAAACCGCGGAATATCCCGTTTTTTCATGTTGCACGTCTATCTGTGCCGGGATGTATTAATCCTGACGCACGTAGCAGGGATGATTTCCACATCTTTATTGTCTAATGATGACAACTGGTAGAAGTACACGATCAGAATTCATCACAGGGATACCATGGCAAAGAATAATACCCAATCAAAAAAAGCGGACGAGGAGTGCAAGAGCGAGTGCTCCAGCTGCGCGACTGCATCCACCTGCTCATCGGATAAGAAAGTACAGGCCGGCCTCCCGCCAAAAGCAGCAATTGATGTCAGACACGTCATCCTGGTGCTGAGCGGCAAAGGCGGCGTAGGAAAATCAACGGTTTCGGTGAATCTTGCATACGCCCTCTCGAACCATGGCAAAAAAGTCGGTCTTCTCGATCTCGATATGCACGGTCCCAATGTCCCAAAGATGCTGGGCATTGAGGACCATAAACTCGCGATCACGGGTAATCGGATTGAGCCGGTTCATATCACCGGTATGTTATCTGTTCTCTCAATGGCGTTCCTGCTGCCCGACACGAGCACGCCGATCATCTGGCGCGGACCGATGAAGATGGCTGCGATCCAGCAGTTCCTTGCAGAAGTGAACTGGGGCACGCTTGACTACCTTGTAGTCGACCTTCCACCGGGCACTGGGGATGAGGCGCTCACGATCGCCCAGCTTGCCCCGAACGTTCGTGGAGCAGTCATTGTGACAACCCCGCAGGATGTTGCCACCATGGATGCAAGAAAATCGGCAAAATTCATAGAAAAACTCGGCCTCCCTGTCATCGGGGTCATCGAGAACATGAGCGGCATGCTCTGCCCCCACTGCGGTGTTGAGATCGATCTCTTCGGCAAGGACGGCGGTAAAAAGATTGCCGAAGAACTCAAGGTGCCGTTCCTTGGGGCAATACCAATTGATATCGGGATGCGCAAGGCCGGCGACGAGGGCCGCCCGTTCATCATACGGCGTGGCAACAGTAACAGCCCGACATGGAAGGCTGTTGATAATGTAATGGAATCACTCATCAAAGTCGTAGAGGGATAAGCAATGGACTACCTGCGGGTTCTCACAGGAAAGGAAAAGCCCCTTCCGATCTACACGGGTATCATCGCATGCCTTGAGAACCCGCAGGTCTTCCCTGACCTGATCGAACCGATCTACCGGGAAGCAATGAACATGGACGATGAAACCCTCGACAGGTTCCGGTTCTCCTTAATCAGGCTCCAGCTTTATTCAGATATTCACCGGAATGAGGATCTGGAGAAGGCGATGCATATCAAATCTGTTGCGCAGGTACTCGAAAAAGTAGTCTATGGCACGCTGATCATGGAGCGCGAAGACCTGTCCGCTGATTGATTTTTTCCCCATGACCACAACACTCTTATCGGGGTGCACATGCACTGGTGATACCTATATGTGCACCCCCGCGAAACACTAGTAACAATACTAACCTGTTGCAAATTTTTTAGTCCCCATTACATAAGAATATCAATAATTTTGACCTTGGGAGAATACGAATGACATCACGCATGCAATCCCCGCACACGACCTGTCCGGGTTGCCAGGAAGAGGTTTTTCTCGATGAGCTCGTGGGTGGCAAATGCCCGCTCTGCGGCTGCTCCTTAGAGGAATTCGATGAGGCGTTTGGGGAGTACGAAGGCATCCTCGACCGCTCTGACCTCTCGTGGCTGATCTTCAACTACTTTGTCTTCAAAAAATTCGTTGACTTAGGGGTGCCACCCCACCAGATCATGGAGTTTGTCGCAGTCTACGAGCAGAACGCGGAAAAACCCCCGGAAGAGTGGAACAGGACCGGTTTTACTCTTGAGATTCCCATGAGCCGGTTGAATCAGATACGGCCCAAATATTGTGCAGGCTGTAAAAGACTCTTCTTCCGTGGTGGGAAGAAACTGATCAAAGGCGATATGCGCAGAGCATCAATCGCGGTCGAGTACCTCTGCGACAAGTGCTGAAAAAATCTTTTTTTTTCCAATCCTTTTTAATCACTTTCTGCTCCGTGATATGGAGATTGCATTCGGTGCTTTTTCTTTCCGGGAAAAAGATTATTGGATTAGTGCTGGTACTTAAAATCCAGGATACTACCGGTCTGCACATCCAACCATGCAATGGCAGGTTTTGCAGAACTGTTCGTACGGATGATATCATCATCGAACGTAACTTTCCATGCAAGGGGGATACTACCGGGCCGGGGAATAACTCCGGAGGGGTGCTGGTCCATCCACCTGATTTCCGCTGATACGATACGGAGTCCGCTTACCGATTCAGGGTATGTCTCCTTTGCCTGCTGGAGCACTGCAAAGGTGGCTTTGCGTTTCAGCACAAGTGGTTCAGAGGTCACAGAAAAGGCATTGTCGGGAGCACTCCAGTGCCGTTCATAAGCCGTAATCTCACCGGTCACTGAATCGACACCTGTGATAAAACCGTCATCCTCACAGGGAATATCGTTCACAATCCGGTTGTAGATGAAAACGTAGCGGCCGGCCACTGGATATGAGGGGGAACCCAGAGGGAAATACCGGCCTTCGCTCATGTTGACTGCAACCGGGCCGTTCTGACCGGAGATATAACGATCTGCAATTTTCTGTGCGGCTGGCATCCCGGTTACTGGTCCCGCCGGCCTTCCCACCTTCTGGATTGTCTGAGTAAATGATGAGATCAGTCCCGTTTCGGCATCCATAGTACCGGTCAGGATCGGTGTAGTACCTTTTATGAGCGCAAAATTCCACGTCCTGCCAGACTCAGGACTGGCACTGTACCGGACCCGGACACGGTCTGGCCGAATCCCGGGAAATGCTTTCCTTGCCAGATCCTGTGCCTGTCTCTGGGTGATACGAGTGTTCTCTTGTCCCTGAGTGTAGGGATCGCCAGTCACCGCATCGATAAAAACCACGAACCGGGTTTCAGTTGATGAACTAACCCCAGGCTGTATAATGAACTCGTATAACATCTGGCCGGAATACCGGTCCGTGAGATTTGCGCTGATCAGCGTGCAGGTTTCCGCAGGATACTCCTCCCTAAAGATTGATACAGCTTTGTCTAACGAGAGCATATCCGGTGAGTGCAGAGTGGAAATACCCATTCCCAATACAAAACCCGGTGTGACTGCGATCGTTACATTCACCACAGGAGCCGTTGGTTGTTCCTCCATGGGCAGAGTGGGGGTTACCGGGCTTTTCAGGGGATTGAAAGGCAGGGGAACCGGGAGCATACTGATGAGCAGGAGATATGCAACAATAAAAACCATGATCACAATACCGGCTGCCCCAAGTTTTTTGTAAATACGGCGTTGCTTCTTTGCTTTTACCTGCTGCCTGTATCGCTCGGGAAGATAGGTAGCGTCCGGGTCATCTGGACGGGTGCTCACTGCTGCTGCCTCGTATGATATGCTGTTAGTATATATTCTGCAACGGGTAAAAAAAGACAGCCGGTTGATGAGATCCGAATTCTAAAAAAATGGCCAGCATTTATAGCCTCTTCACAGGTCGGCGCATTCCAATGTTGAAGGATTACCCTCAGGGTTACGAGAAAAAACAGGAGTTAATCCTGGTGGCAAAGGAGAAATACCCGAAAGATACCCATGATACATTATCAGACCCTTTTTTCCGGTGAAGGATAATTTTTTTAAAGGTGATTAATGCAGCTTTTGCATACTGGTCCGGCGTCACGATGTCCCTTGCGAGCAGGGTCATTGTGAATGCAAAAATCCCCGTTTGTGATGCGTTTGGGATTTACCTTGCTGATGGGTTCAGAAACTGCCATGGTGCACTAATCCTGTACAGGGTGAGGCAGGTACAGGTAATTGTCCTTTGTTTCTGGATTTCATATCAATGACTACAGGAGGTCATAACGTGCGGCAGACATTACACAGGGCGGGACAATATCTCCTGACCGTGAAAATTGTGGAGCCCTTGCGTAAAAAAAGATAGTTGTATGGCGGAGTAACACATTTAAAAAAACGTCACTCCGTATCTTTTGTCGTCTTAATAGGTTCTGCCTACCAGCGTTGCCTTGCCCGGCTTACCGCAGACAATGCATACGCCTTCTGTTGCAGAGACATATTGGGACCGTGCATTGGTTCCGAGAATACTTGCATTGGTCTTCTCTTCGATTACATCGCCGCATCCCTTCTGCTGGCACCATGAGACGACAGCCACTTTCCCTTCATTGAGCGCTGCGCCCAGTGCATCCATGGAGGCGACGGTACACAGGTGTGCTTTCGTGTGCTCCTCGGCCTTTGCACGAATTGTTGCGGTGATCTCGCCGAGCACCCGGGGGATTTCATCCGTCACGGTCGCGAGCTCGATCTGGGTCTTCTCCCCGGTTCGTTTTACTGCCATGACCTTACCGGCATCAAGATCTCTCGGTCCGAGCTCAAGCCGGAGCGGGACGCCACGAAGCTCCCACCAGTAATACTTCGCGCCGGGGCGCATGTCCCGGGTATCGATCTTCACCCGGAACCCGGCAGCGATCAGCACATTTTTCAGTTTCTCTGCCGCTGCGAGCACGTCCTCATGGCGCTTTCCGATTGTGATGGGGACGATGACTGCCTGCACAGGTGCTGCAATGGGGGGGAGGATGAGGCCCTTGTCATCGCCGTGCATGCTGATGAGCGCCGCTATGCAGCGTTCCGAGATCCCGTAACAGGTCTGGCTGGCAAATTTCTGCTCGCCGTTCTTGTCCTCAAAGGTGATCGAGAATGTCTTTGAGAAGTGCTCCCCCAAGTGATGGACTGTGCCGATCTGGAGTGTCTTGCCATTGGGCATGATTGCATCGACTGCCATCGTGTAGTCCGCGCCGGGGAACTTGTCCCAGTCAGGGCGTTTCGAGATGATGATGGGAATGCAGAGATCATCGTAGAACTCGCAGGTGAGAGCGAGCTCGTATTCCACCTGCGCTTCTGCCTCGTCCCATGTCGCATGCACGGTGTGCGACTCCATGAATGAGGTGATCTCGCGGAGACGGATCAGCGGGCGGGTCTGTTTGGTCTCGTACCGGAACGTGTTGACGATCTGGTAGTATTTCATCGGGAGATCGGCATGCGAGCGGAGCCAGAGCGCATACATCGGGTAGATGGCAGTCTCACTCGTAGGGCGGAGTGCAAGCTTGACCTCAAGCGGTGTTGTGCCCCCGTGCGTTACCCAGTAGACCTCGTTTTCAAAACCTTTGATGTGCTCGGCCTCTTTCATGAACTCCTGTTCGGGAATGAGCAGTGGAAAGAGGGTCTCTTCGTGATCCCGGTCAAGCAGGTTGCGCAGCTGCCCATACACGTGCTTGCGTATCGCAAACCCGTACGGGTACCAGACGTACAGTCCCTTGACGGGGTAGCGGACATCCATGATTTCGGCCCGCCACAGAATATCATTATACCATGCAGAAAAGTCCCCTTTTTGCGGCAGGGCGCCGGTGTCGTCGTCCATGATGCTGATCCTGAATTTACGCTACTAATTGTATGATTACCGGCGTAATAAAAGCCTCGACACACGCTGCGATCACAACGAGCGGCAGGACATACAGCAGGAAGATGCGGGCCAGGTTCCGGGCTTCACCAGCGGTATCTGCTCCGCCGTACCATTCTGATATGAGCGACTGGGCGAGCAGGATACCGAGAGCTCCGGCGATGATGAAGGCCGGGATCTCAAAGATGCCGTGCGGGAGGAGTGCTGCGGCAATGAATGTCCATGAATGATCCTTGTGTATGATCTCCATGATTGCGCCTATCACAATCCCGTTTAAGCTCATGATGAATATCGTGAGGATGCCAAAGGATGCCCCGCCTAAAAAGAGCAGGATGCAGGCCTCAATATTGTTAAAGAAGAGCTTGATACACATATCAAAAGGGTTGTCTCCCATCATCTGGCCGGCTACTTCATTTTCAAAGAGTTTCATCAGGCTTTCGCCAACCGCAGGGTTCTGCACAGAGCCAACCCAGCCGACCGTGAGCGTTGCAAAAAGGAGAAGGGATGTGATGACGATTGCATTGGTGAGCGGGGAGTTAGACATACAAAACCATCCGCGTCATATCCCGGATGCCCGGCGCAAGACCGACCGTGATCATGGCGAGCAGGACGAGGTGCCAGAATGCGGGATTTGCCTCTTTGCGGTACTGCTCCATGATGTAGATTGCGGGGAAGAGCACGACCAATTTTAACGGAAACATCACAAACGCCGTGCCAGTCCGGTCAATTAAGAAGGATCCGACAACATGCTGTTCGATGTATCTGATTGAGGGATGAAGGTCGATTCCGTAGCTGGTGGCACTGGCATCCAGTAACTGGCCGAAGAGGAGCGTGATGTAGAGCGGATCGGTCACATACTCCCATTTCAGTACATAGCGCATGCAGGCAAAGACCAGTGCAGTTGCGACAACTGCCATGAGCGGAATGATGGCGATCACGAAGAGATCAATGCGGGTATGGGTCATCCCCCACGAGAGCAGGAGCAGCACTACGCAGAATGACGTGAAAAGGCCGGCGCCGGCATACAGTTTTAAGTAGTTGTCGTAAAATCCCAGTTCTGATAAATATCTGGAGAGGAAGAGGATTACGACTGCGTAAAAAAAGAGCAGGACGTATATGGGTGGTGTGACGAGGAGGAACTGGAGATCGGAGGTGATCATATGGGTGTCCTGGACAACCCGGAGCACACCGCCGAGTATCACGTAGGGGAGGGTGGCAAGGACAAACGGGCCGTCGATGGCGATATTGGATCTTTTAAACAAATAGTAGATGAGATAGAGGGCGGCGATGAGGATGAGGGCGTAGGTGATGGTCTCGACAGCGTTATAGGGTTGTTCGTACCGGACTGGATCGATGTAATATTTGTATATGAAATCACTAATCATCCATGATCTAGAATGAGCGCGGATGCAATAAAATTACTTAAACAGAAAGTCTTTGACAAGTCCAAGTGGATGCAGCTCCCCAGAGACGTAGTGATCGGTCATGATGTGCTCGGGCAGCTTCCCGCTGTCTGCGAGGATCTCAAACTGGGTGCGTCAGTCCTTCTCATCTCGGGTAAAGGCACGATGGATCTGGCCGGTGGCCGGGTTATGAAGATTCTTTCACAGGACTACGAGGTCATCCCCTTCCTTGCTGAACAGATCAATCTCTCCATTATAAAGGATGCAGAAGCCGCTGCTGCGGATGTGGATTTCCTGATCGGTGTCGGTGGCGGGAGGGTGATCGATACCGCAAAGATCGTGTCATATAATCTCGACCGCCCGTTCATCAGCATCCCGACTGCCGCATCTCATGATGGTATAGCCTCCGGACGCGCATCCGTGCCCACCGTGGAGGGGCATGCCTCGCTGGAAGCACAGCCCCCTATGGCCATCATTGCCGACACCGGCATTATCGCATCAGCCCCGCACCGGCTTCTCGCCGCTGGTTGTGCAGATGTGATCTCGAATTATACAGCGATTCTCGACTGGGAGCTCGCCCACCGGGTGAAAGGCGAACCGGTGAGCGAATATGCCATCACCTTATCGAAGATGACTGCCGAGATTCTTGTAAAGAACGCTCACCTGATCAAACCGCACCAGGAGCAGTCCGCATGGTTTGTGATCAAAGCGCTCGTATCAAGCGGGGTTGCGATGAGTATTGCCGGGTCATCGCGCCCGGCAAGCGGCGGAGAACATAAGTTCTCCCATGCACTTGACATACTCGCCCCGGGCAAGGCACTGCATGGCGAGAGCTGCGGGATTGGCACTATCATCTCCATGTACCTGCATGGCGGCGACTGGCGCAGTATCAGGTCATCGCTAAAGATGATTGGGGCCCCGACTACTCCGGCAGATCTCGGTATCGAGGACGCGATTGCCGTCGAAGCCCTGCTGATGGCAAAGACTATCCGTCCCGAGCGCTTTACAATACTCGATATGGGTCTCACACGGGAATCCGCAGAAAAACTCGTGCAGATGCTCTATAAGGAGTGAGTGGCGATGTCAGAGACAAAAACGAAGGTTACGCTGGTGGGAACTGTGCTCGCAAAGCCGAATCTGGAGTTCATCTATGAGGGTGAAGTTGCTGAATGCGATACCTGCAAGGTGAAAAAGGCGTGTCACAACCTCCAGAAGGGAAGGAAGTACCGCATCGTCACGGTCCGGACCACCCACCATGATTGTGCGGTTCACTTAAACGGTGCAACCGCAGTCGAAGTGATGGAGGCGCCGATCACTGCCCTGATCAACGCGGATATGGCGATCATCAACTCCAGGATAAAACCCGAACTCTCCTGCAACAAGAGTGACTGCCGGAGTTACCCGCTCTGTCGTCCGGATGGTGTAACAGAAGGCGAGAAGTATATCGTCATTGATGTGCTGGGGAATGCCCCCGATATCTGCGACAAAGGCCGTTCGTTGAAGCTGGTTGAGATTAGGCCGGCGTGAGTTGAATCCTCTTTTTCCGGTACCGGGAAAAATCCACTATTTTCAAATAGACTCATTTCAATCAAAACGCGATTGAAAGATTTTCAACTGATTCTTGATTGAAAATTTTCAGGCAGACATTGATTTCTTTTTTTTCCATGCCAACCACACATCAAGTCACAATCCTTAACGCACATCAATGAGAATAGAACTGTATCGAAGGAATCACATCCATGGCCCGGCAGAGCACGAAGAAACAGAAGAGCAGCAACGGGGCAAACCTCGGGTTTGAGGCAACGCTCTGGGCTGCTGCCGACAAGCTCCGTGGCCACATGGATGCAGCAGAATACAAACACGTGGTTCTCGGGCTCATTTTCCTGAAATACATATCCGATGCCTTTGAGGAGCGACACGTATCACTTGAGACCGATCTGAGCGATCCCAAGAGTGAATGGTACATTGCCGAACCGATCAGTCAAAAAATTGTTGCTAATGCGATTGAGTCTCGCACGCTCGGCCAGATCAGAGATGCGCTGCTGCCGAAACTGATGAGCGGGGAGGTGCGGGTTGAGGATATGGTATAACTCCCTCCAATATTCGTTCCTGCACTTTCATCCTCCGCCCGCCCACTCGTTAATACTCCCAATCAGAAAACATTCGCAGAAGCATTGATGATCAGCGCTCGTACATAATAATAGGAAACGGAATCTGCGATGGAGTTTTCAATTGAGGATATTGTCGAGGATCTTACCGACCTGGACCTCGCGATATTACAGTTGCTGCATGCTGGCAACGACAGTCCCCTGAAGGGACGGGTGGCATTTCAGAAGGAAATGTTCCTTATCGCAGATTATATCGAAAAGATCCGGGAGCAGGCAGAATTCATCCCGCACACCTTCGGCCCCTACAGCGAGGCTGCGGAGTATGAGATGGGAAACCTGCGATCGTTGGAGCTTGTCGAGGAAAAGGGTCACGAATACCACATTACCCCAACCGGTATTGCCGCAATCAGGAAGGCAAAATCCGTGTTCTCCCAAGAAGAAATTGAAGCAATAGTGGACTTCAAAAAGTTCCTCAACGACCTGTCGGAGGATGAACTTCTCCTTTTTATTTATGTTTCACACCCCGAATTCACTGAGGAATCTGCAGTTTATGACCGTGTTATAAAAAAGCGGATTCTCACTGCAATCTCTCTCTATAAGAAAGGAAAAGTCAGCCTGGAGAAAGCCGCATTTTTGGCGGGCCTCCCGGTTGAGAAATTCCTTGATAGCGCACGAGGATGAGATGAAGATCTTCGATACTTCGTCCATCGTCTGTCTTCTTCGCGAGATCAGGTTTCCTAAAGCGCTGGATACCTGCATGAAACGAGGATACCTGCTGGCAACTTCACAAGAGGTATTTAACGAGATTTTAAAAAACCCGGATTCGTTCCGGGAATTCACCGCGTACGGAAAATTCTCCATACTACCGGTCAACGATGATTCCTGCTTTAAGAAATTATCAAAACGGTACCCCTGGCTCCACGATGGGGAGATAAGCATTCTTTGCCTCGGCCTGCAAAAGGAACGGGAACATGCCCGGTACATCTGTATCATTGATGAACGGGCAAGAACGCTGAAGGACAAGCTACAGATCCGCATCCATGGAACCGTTGGCCTGCTCCTATGGCAGAAGGATCACTGGGAGATCTCACCGGGTGAATGCGACGATTTATATAATATGTTCAGAGAATCTTCTTTCAGGATTACCGAGGATATCCTTGCGGAGCTTATCAAATGAGTACAGAAATCCGGATAGATGATTATTCTGTATCAGACGATACTGACTTGCGGACACTCGGATTTTCTATTAGCAACAAGAGAATCACGACCCCGACACGTGCCCTTAATACAAACACATTTTTCAAGGATACAAAGATCCCGTCAGCACTCGCGAGCCTTAATGAACTGTATTTCATGCTGAACGAAACCACCTTGAAGAATATCAATGAACAACCCGCCGCATCAGCAGCGAAAAACAAAGCGGCGAACAAGAGTCAGGTTCAGTCAGACTTTAAGCCGACGCTCTGTCTCCTCCAGTTCAAGAATCAGGACTTTGCTCCCCGATACCCGACACAGGATGAAATTGAGATCCTCGCCAACACGGCTTATGCTTTTTCCGATATCACCCCCATCCCCTCAATCCCGAAGATCACAAGAACGCTCACAAGCGAAAATCTGGACGCATTCCTCGCTTACCTTGAAGCATGTTACACTGCCATTATGGTGCGGAACAAAAAACCTATCATAGGGTACGTCCCTGCTACTGTTCCGCTCTTTACGAGAAAGATCATCAATTTTTATCTCGATCACGGGATTAACGCATTCTATATCGATTTTGATGGAACCCTGATCTCAACACATGCGACAGCGCTGAACGCCCTGAAAGTCGAGATAAAGAAACGTGGATATGAAGAGAAAAATTTCCTCCACTACGTTAATGTCAGTTTTGGCAAATCGATCAATAATCAGGAAGTTCTTTCTGCACGTGATCTCCTTGGCTTTGGTCACGGATTAGACAGTCTCGGTGGCGTTCATATGGGTCCGAAACGTAAACCCGAGTTTTACGAATGGCTCAAAGCGCACAAAGATATCAAACAGAACACAAACCGGCTCCTTAACCGAGAGAATTATGGTTATTACAAGGTTGTCAGCCTCGGTGACAAAATCGCCGGGATGATACCTAAAGATGCTCCTGTTCAACAGAGCGATATCATTTCAGCACCGGAAAGCAGGCAGACCCGCGCGGTTAAAATTGTCAACCTGCATCAGCAATGTGTTGAATCAACAGTATTGAGGACAATGGTAAGGAAGCGTAAAATAATTAGTCGATCTTTATTTATGCAATAACCCCAACTTCTATTATGGAAACGGATAATGCCTTCAAAACAATTTTTGCTAAATTATCTCCACATCTGAATGAAAGACAAAAACGACTTCTGGTAGC
>JAUSBW010000133.1 GCA_030651815.1 Methanoregula sp. | reverse complement strand
CCCCATATGCGCTAACTTAAGCAGTGGATATTTATATCCGGAGGAATAAATAGGAGAATGTGAAGAGGGAATGACGGATGAAAATTGATGAGAACTGGGAATTCCTTTTACAATTTCTACCGCAAGGTTGGGAACAAAAAGCGAAGGAACTTGGAGCCGTAACGCGGCAAAGAAAAATCGTATCGGCGGAAATATTACTGCGAATTCTACTAATTCACCTGGCAGATAGTTGTTCAATGCGTGAAACGGTAGTACGAGCAAAAGAAGCCAAATTGGCAGATATTTCAGATGTAGCTCTGCTTAAACGCCTTAAGGCAAGTTCAGAATGGTTACGATGGATATCAGTAACTCTTGCAGAAAAAATACATGGATTTGTTAAAAAACCTGATTGGTTAAAAGAATTCAATGTTCGCATTGTAGATGCAAGTATCATAACAGAACCAGGAATTACGGGGTCTAATTGGAGATTACATTACAGCATAGAGTTATTTGGGCTCTCGTGCGATCATTTTCAAATTACTGACCAAAAAGTGGGAGAAACCTTCCGAAATTTTCCAATAAAAAAAGGAGATTTACTGATGGGCGACCGTGGATACGGAAGCATCGCCGGAATTAATTATGTTATTGAAAATGACGGAGATTTTCTTGTTAGAATCCGGAATAAGGCTTTTAAATTAATGAAAAATGAAAATGAAGAGTTCTGTTTGCTAGAAAATTTTCGTAAATTGAATTATGGAGTGATTGGAGATTTTGATCTGTTCTATAAATCACCGAAGAACCAATTGCAACAAATTCGTTTATGTGTGATAAAAAAATCTCCTGAAGCCGCAGAACGATCAAAAAAAACTGCAATTCGAGATATGAAACATAAACAAAGAACCATCAACGAAGAAACAATCGAGTTACATGGCTACATGTTCGTCATTACGTCTGTTAATAGAAACGTGTTATCCGCAGTAGAGATTTTGTCATTGTATCGAATGAGATGGCAAGTTGAATTGGCTTTCAAGCGATTAAAATCAATATTAGGTCTGGGACATCTGCCGAAAACTGATCCAGAAAGCGCGAAAGCGTGGTTATATGGAAAGATGGTTGTGGCATTGTTGACGAACGCAATTGTTGAAATGGGACGTTCTTTTTCCCCCTGGGGATACCCACTGCAACAAATTTTATGAGGAAGATCCCGAACTATCAAATCTTTGGAGGGAGACTTCACTTGCATTTCACTTACTGCAGAGTGCGATAAATCCTTTTTTGTCTCTGATAGACTGCATTTCTCGCTGGAATATCATTGCAAAAGGACTTGCAGAGGGCAAT
>JAUSBW010000132.1 GCA_030651815.1 Methanoregula sp. | reverse complement strand
CAGGGATGTCATCAACTCGTTCACTGATGGTACAGTTCTCCATTATGAATGAATATTATACATTCTTAGTTATAAAACTAAGTATTCAGGCTTAGTTAATGCATTGTTGTATTTGCGAATTAAATGACCGAATTGGGAGTGGTTATGTGTTGTTTTTAAAAAATTACGAGGCCTGATGCGGGAAAACGCCAGGGTGTTTTGCGCTACCGCATTTATCAGGATCCGGGATTCGAACTCGCGGCCTTTTTAAGAGCCTCGCACTCCGTATTGAGGAGATGTGGCGTGACCCATCTGCGATCTTTTCGGCTATCCATAATTTCAGATCATTTTGATCTGATGGTAAATCCTTTCTTCCTCATTGGCTCGCCTTTGATCTCGCTGCGAGAATTGGTTCTTTCTTCCGGGATCTCCTTTGCCACAATCTTGTCATATCGGAGAGGACAAGCACCAACCCGGGATAATTCTCTCTGTACCATGAGACACTGTGCAAAAGACCCACCTATAGAATGGATGTATTGATCGCAGTGATTTCCTTCACAGAACTCCTCAAGCATATACCGAAATGGGACAAGTGAGTGTATAAACTAATGCTTATCATAATTTCCATCAGGTTTATTCTCTTCCTCCTCCAGATCTGATGACCTGTCGGACGTCGGCGATGGCGGGGGGCAGAGGGGCACCCCCACCCCTGCGATCGCCAAAGGGCCAGACCCGGGAATAGTACGGGAAGGAAAATTACCACTCTCCGACGGGGGACCCTTGTCCCGGCACCGTGGTTATATGGAAAGATGGTTGTGGCATTGTTGACGAACGCAATTGTTGAAATGGGACGTTCTTTTTCCCACTGGGGATACCCACTGCAACAAATTTTATGAAGAAGATCCCGAACTATCAAATCTTTGGAGGGAGACTTCACTTGCATTTCACTTACTGCAGAGTGCGATAAATCCTTTTTTGTCTCTGATAGACTGCATTTCTCGCTGGAATATCATTGCAAAAGGACTTGCAGAGGGCAAT
>JAUSBW010000131.1 GCA_030651815.1 Methanoregula sp. | reverse complement strand
TTTGCCGAATAAGAGGGAAGAGTCACCCCTTCCCCCTCTTCTAAGAACCGTACGTGACACTTTCGCGTCATACGGCTCAAGCATTTCACAACCCGGTTACCGGGCGGCTGTTGGAAAAGAAAGACAATTTGGTTTGAGATTCAAGTGTCAGACGCTGATTTGCATCCATCCTGCCGGAAAAGTAATTTCGGTCGAGGAAGGGGTTTGCAGCAAGTCTAAGACGAGCATGTCTCCGTATTTTGGTGTCTGAAAAGTTTATGAGCCGGTTTTTTCCGGTTTTAAAGACCCAATTACGATTACCCTCTGTATGCCAGTACCGGTTAGCAATCCACTGATGCCCTTTTTCGGGGTGCCGTCGTTTAGCCCACCTCCATAGCATGTTCCACACAATACTGTCCAGTTTCCTGAATGTATCCGCAGCAACATTATGTCGATGGTAATTCGCCCAGCCGACGACAACCGGGTTTAGCGCATCAATTAGATCATCCTGTGTCCATGCGGCTGCTCTGTGAAGAATATCCCGAATTCTGTCAGTGATTCTCCCGATTGATTTTTGGGACGGTTTTATCAGGAGTTTTCCGTGATATTTGCGGAAATTCCATCCCAGAAAATCAAAACCATCAGCAATGTTCGTTATGACGGTCTTCGTTTCAGACAATTCCAGTCCACGTACAGTGAGAAATTCACGGATGACTTCCCGGATTTCTTCAGCCATCTCTTTTGTCGGGGCAGTCACAAGAAAATCATCCGCGTATCTGATGAAGTGGACTTTCGTCCGGGGGTATCGCTGTGCCAGTAAAGCCTCTATACCATCCAGAGTCAGGTTAGCGAGCAAGGGGGAAATCACCCCTCCTTGTGGAGTTCCCCGGTCTGTCGGATAAAGTTTCTGGTCATAAACAAAACCGGCTTTGAGAAACTGTGCGAGGATTGTCCGGTCTATCAGGATATTGTTCTTCAGCCATTCATGAGAAATGGTATCAAAGCAGCCTTTGATATCTCCTTCCAGCACCCATTCAGCCGAGTTCTTTTTTGCCAGACAGGTGAATGCATATTCTGATGCATCCTGGGCACTTCGAAAGAGCCGGAATCCGAATGACCGTTTGTCAGCAAGCGTTTCAGCTACTGGCTGGAGTGCCAGAGCATACAGTGCCTGCATTGCCCGGTCAATCATCGTGGGAATGGAGAGCGGTCGCTTTGTATCTGTTCCCGGTTTCGGGATAAAGATACGTTTGAGTGGTTGCGCTGAATACTGCTTATCAGTTAGTCTGGAGACTGCCTGCATTTTATCTGATGCGGTAGTCCATAACTCACCGTCTACTCCGGGTGTTCTTTTACCCCGGTTTTGTGTGACAATTCTGACTGCCAACTGTTTTGCACTGTATGCGTGTGTCAGCAGGTACTGTAATCTTTTCACCAAATGCCATTTTTTTTCCACTACAGCCTTTGCAATCCGGGTCTGCAATCTAATAACGTTCGCCCTTACTTCATTCCAGTGAATCGAGTTCCACTGGGTAGCAAGGTCTTTATCTGTACGCTTCTCATCTTTCGATGTAGTTGAATGCAGTACATTCATAGGTAGCCGCCGAATAAGGGAGAAGAGTCACCTCTCCCCCCTCTTCTAAGAACCGTACGTGATACTTTCGCATCATACGGCTCAAGCATTTCACAACCCGGTTACCGGGCGGCCATAGGAAAAGAAAGACAATTTGATTTGAAATTCCG